>JAFVCR010000043.1 GCA_017479035.1 Kiritimatiellia bacterium
CACCGCAAAGAAGTTCGAGATCCAGCGTCCCGACCAGGCGGCTGCGGGCATTCCCGATGTGGACATCTCCATCACCACGCGCGAACTCGCACGCCTCATCCGCAAGGTCGGCATCGATTTCCGCGCATTGCCCGATGAAACGTTCGACGACCCGATGGGTGAATCCACCGGCGCGGGCGTGATTTTCGGCGCGACCGGCGGCGTGATGGAAGCGGCACTTCGCATGGCGGTGGAGAAACTCTCCGGGCAGAAGCTCGAGAAGCTCGACTTCACCGAAGTGCGCGGCACCAAGGGCATCAAGGAAGCGTCCTACACCGTTGCCGGCAAGGAGGTGAAGGTGGCGGTTGCGTCCGGCCTTGCAAACGCAAAGGTGATCATGGATCAAATCCGCGCAGGGACGGCACCTTGGACGTTCGTCGAGATCATGTGCTGCGAAGGCGGATGCGTTTGCGGCGGTGGCCAGCCGCAAGTCCATGCCGAAGTGCGCAACTTCACCGATGTGAAGGCACTCCGCGCGGGCGTTCTCTATCGCAACGATGCGGCAAAGCCGCTGCGCAAGTCGCAGGACAACCCGTCGATTCTCAAGCTCTATTCCGAATACTTCGGCGGAGCGACGAACTTCGGTTGCGAGAAGGCGCACCACATCCTCCACACGTCCTACGTGACGAGAAAGATAAACGCCTGAAAAACGTTTCATTCGATACTCGAGCGGCGGCAGTGATGCCGCCACTTTCATTATGCGAAAATTTACTTGCCCAAAACGCTGCAAAGGAGTATAATACGCGCAATCGGCAAAGGAGCGTTTTATGGCGAAAGATATAGATTGGGCCAATCTAGGGTTCGGTTTCTCTGAAGTGAACTGCCATGTGCAGGCCGTGTGGAAAGACGGCGCATGGGGCAAACTGGAGTTGGTGGAGAAGCCGTACATTACGATGCACATAGGCGCATCGTGCCTGCATTACGGGCAGGAATGCTTCGAGGGGATGAAAGCGTTTCGCCAAAAGGACGGCAAGGTGGCGATATTCCGTCCTGAAGAGAATGCCAGGCGCATGATCCGCACCGCGATACGTACGGTGATGCCGCCCGTGCCGGAGGAGATGTTTGTGGAAGCGGCGGAAATGGCCGTGCGCGAGAATGCGGAATTCGTGCCGCCGTACGGGACTGGCGGCTCGCTATACATGAGGCCGCTGTTGATAGGTACGGGGCCGCAGATAGGCGTGGCGCCAGCAAAGGAGTATACGTTCCTAATGATGGTAATGCCCGTGGGCGCATACTACAAAGGCGGGTTGAAGCCCGTGCGCGCGGTGATCCTCGACGATTGGGATCGCGCCGCGCCGCACGGAATGGGAGATGTGAAAGTGGGCGGCAACTATGCCGCCAGTTTGTTCGCGCACGAGAAGGCAAAACGCGAAGGCTGGCCGGTGGAACTCTATCTGGATGCCAAGGAACACAAATACATAGAGGAATTCTCCACGTCCAATTTTCTCGGTATCACGAAGGACGGAGTATACGTCACGCCAGATTCCCACAGCGTCCTGCCAAGCATTACCAATATGTCCCTGCGGCAGGTGGCGGAAGATCTCGGCATAAAGGTGGAAGTGCGCAAGATTCCCTACGAGGAGGTGCGTGAGCTTGCAGAGGTGGCGGCGCTTGGCACGGCGGTTGTGATAACGCCCGTGTGGGAGATTACACGCGGGAGTGAGGTTATCAAGATTTCCGACCCGGAGAAGGTGTCCGACACGCTTCTCAAACTCTATCACACGGTGCAGGGAATCCAATACGGTGAAATCCCCGACACGCACGGATGGTGCCACACTGTGGAAGTGTAATATCTTTTCCAATAGTTGGCACTGAATGAGAAGACCGTGACGCATGCCGTCACGGTCTTCGGTTTTGTCTGTAAAGGACTTTGCCTCTTGTAAAATGCAGCGATTGCCAAAGGTAAGATGGATTGGCGGCATTCTCGAGATAGAAAGTATCGATACTTTTCGTTGAAAGTATCGATACTTTGTTCTAGATCTATCGATACTTTTGTGCAAAAGTATCGATACTTCTTACTGAAAGTATCGATACTTTATATTCGGGGAGTTTCCGGTGCGGTCTTGGAGACGGCGCAAATGCAACTTGCAACCATGCGAAGGAAGAGATGGGGAAAGTGATTTTTCTTGAGTTCGAGCGTGCGAAAGAGTATAATACGCCTATGAAAAAGATATTGCTCTTGAACGGCCCCAATCTGGGGATGCTGGGCAAACGCGAAGTGAAGATCTACTGCACCACCACGCTTGCGGACATTGTGAAAGCCGTGACTGATGCGGCTGCGGCGAAGGGTGCGGAGGTAGTGGCCTTGCAGAGCGAGGACGAAGGTGCGTTGGCACATGCCATAGATCTTGCGCGTGGCGTGTACGATGGCATCATAATAAATCCTGCGGCGTATACGCATACGTCCGTAGCCATACACGATGCAATCCTTGCAAGCGAGGTTCCTACTGTGGAAGTGCACATTTCCAATATCCACAAACGCGAGGGGTATAGGCACGAATCGCTGACGGCATCGGCGTGCGTGGGGCAGATTTGCGGTTTCGGGGCGAAGGGGTATTTGCTTGCGCTTGATGCACTCGTATAGGATGTTTGCGTTTTGCGCGGCGGTGCTGCTTGGCGGGTTTGCCGTGTGCGCAGGAGAGGTTGCCGCTGCAAACGTGTTCCGTAGGCCGATACCGCGCGTGGCGAGCCTTGATCCGTTGCGGAGTGCGTCTGTGGCGGACGCGCAGGCGGTGGCATTGGTATATGAAACGCCGCTTGAAGTGGATTATGCGGCGCGGCCGTACCGGCTTGCATCGGGGCTGTGCGAATTGCCGGAATGGAGCGAAGATGCCAAGACGTGCACGTTGCGAGTGAAGGAAGGGCACTTCTTCCATCCCAACGAGGCAATGCCGCACGGGCGCGAGGTGACAGCGCGGGACGTGGCGTATTCGCTGTGTAGGCTTGGGGATGCCGCCAATGCGTCCAGCGGTGCATGGATAATGCGCAACGTGGAGAGTGTGGAGGCGGTGGACGAGAGGGTCGTTAAAATCGTCTTGAAAGAGCCGTTGCACGTATTTGCGTGGTATCTTGCGATGGCGTATTGCGCGGTGGTGCCGAAGGAGGCGGTGGAGTATTTTGGCGAGCGGTTCGGCGGCGTGGCGGCGGGGTCGGGTGCGTATACGCTTGCTTCGTGGCGGCGCAATCACGAGATGGTCTATCGCCGAGCGAAGGATTGGCCGGGTTGGGAGGATGCTCCTGCGCCGGAGGGGATCGTAGATGAAATACGGTATTATGTGATCGACGATCCACTTACGCAGTGGCTTATGTTTTTGAAGGGAGAATTGGATTTGCTGCCGGAACTTTCGCAGGATGTGCGCGAGGCGGTGGTAGATGAGATGAATGCGGAGAAGGGGAGGCTGCAAACGTCCGTATTCAATATACATGTGGAAACGCCGCTCGTGGTGTTCTACATGGGCATGAACCTGCGCGACCCGGTATTGGGCAAAAACCGTTTATTGCGGCAGGCGTTGAGTTGCGCGTTCGATTTTGCCGCATGGCGCGAGTTCAGAAGGGGAGGCGTGGCGGAGGCCACGGGGCCGGTGCCGCCGGGCGTGCCGGGCAGGGTCGAGACTCCTCATCCGTATGCGCACGACGAAGAGAAAGCATTGGATTTGCTGGAGAAGGCGGGGTATGACGTGGTGCGGGATGCGCAGTCGGGGCGGGTGCAGACCATCGACCCCGCGACAGGGAGGAGGCTTGCGCTTACATACACGCTTGGCCGCGCCGCGCAGCAGGATCGGGAAGAAGCGGAGTTTTTGAAGAGTTTTTACGACAGGGTGGGAATCGACCTTGAATTGAAGTTTATGACGTGGACGGGATTCTTGCAGGCGGTGGATGAAGGGCGCGTGCAACTTTTCCGCATGGGTTGGG
>JAFVCR010000044.1 GCA_017479035.1 Kiritimatiellia bacterium
CGCGCGGCGGCATCACTGCCGCCGCGCGTTTTATCCTATAGCCAAAGTTCTTAACGTTTAAGAACTTTGATCTCATGCGGTGCGAGGCGTACGGTGTCGGTCTTTTTGCCGAAATTCACCTTCACAATGCTTTCCTTCACGCAGTCCATGTTGAGGATGTACACGGTCTTGTCGTACACGGAATAGGAAACGCGATTCGCATCGTCGCCGGATACGGTGACGGGCGGTGCGTGTTTCTCAAGCATATCGGCAACCTGCTTTTTATAGATGTCGCGGAACGGCTTGTTGTCGCCCGGATAGTCCCACGCCGCTACAAGGCGCACAGTCCCCTTCCCGAGTTTCGCTTCCAGGACCACCGGCAGACCGTTATGGTTTTCAAGGACTTTCACATTCGGCGGGATGCGCTCGAAAACCGCCATGCCGTCCTTCCGCTCCTTCACCTTGAGCGGCATGAGAACGGAAAGATCGCCCTTGCCGATAAGGTCTGCTACATTGTAGTTGTCCATATTGCGATCGGAGCGCGTCGAGAGGTGCGGCAGGCACAACAGCAAGTCGCCGCCGTTCTGGACGTAGTTGGCGAGGAGTTTTGCGATGCGCTTCGTCATCGTGTTCCATCCAGCGTAGATGAGGCAGTCGTAGCGGGCAAGGTCGCTTGCGTAGTTTTCGTTGTCGATCTGCGTCACGTCGATCTGCCCGTAAGGAGTCGCCGCAAGCCAATGGTTGGGATACGGCGCAAGCGCATCTTTCACAATCGGGAACGCGACGGACTTCACTGCGCCCCATGTCGCTTCAGGCGAGCCGCACTTCCAATTCTTGTTCGTTTCGGCCGTGCCGTGCTGACCCCATATCGCAAACGACGGGAAACTCATTCCCACGAAGCCGTCATTGTTGCCGAGGACAAACGCCGCGGGCGTTATCGGCTGCGAAGGATCGCGCGGATTAGCCCGCGTCCACTGATAAAACTCCTTCACAGCCTTGCGGTATTCCGTGGGCGCGTGGTCGTCGTACATCTGGCGGATGTCGTTTGCGCCATTGGTGTATTTCTGCGCCTGCGTGGTTTGCGCGCCGGATTCGAGGACGATTACGCTCGTGCCCATCAGATACTGCTGGTATAGTCCGGCTCGGAGAAGGTCGTATTTCTGCTCGCTGTCGTAGGGGACGGGGAATGTCTGCCATTCTTCCGCGAGCCATCCTCCCCAGAACTCCGGCTTCCACTTCCGCGCCGCGCCGCGCGATTCGCTCGTGACGTATGCAAGGTTCGCCGAGCCGACCGCATAGAGTTCGTTCGCCATGAAGTCCATTCCGCCCTGCAATTCATAGCAAGCAAGCGGCGAGCCGGACGTGGAAAAGATGAAGTCGTAGTTGCTGTGGCGGTTCTTCACGAAACGCTGCATAAATACGTTCACGAAGCGATCCTTCGCCTCGCCGAGGTCTGTCATGTCTATCGGCACGCCCACGGCGCTCGCCTCCTTCGCGCCCTGATAGAGATAGCCGGCAAGCTCGCCCACGTTGTTCCACAGATACGAATCTCCGAGTTCCTTTTTCATGCGGTCGGTGTCTTCGCGCTTGTCGTAGCCGTACACCGTCATGAAATGGATTTTCTTGCGGTCGAACTCCTTGCGCACTTCCGGCGGCATGTTCGTGAGAGTATTGAGTTTGTTCCACGACGTGATGAGGTTCGCAAGGTCGTTCGTCACTATCTCGTCCGCAAATCTGCGGCTGCCGTCATAGACGCAATGCCCCACCAGAACCTCGCCCGGCGCAAGCGGCGCCTTGAGCGGATGCTCGTGCGGCGCAAGGACTACCTGCTGTTTGAAAACGCCGTCCTTCTTCGTGTACGCCTCCACATTGACGATGCGCGAGGATTTGCCGTCCTGCGGCATGCGGATGCGGAACACCTGCGAGGTCTGCTCCGTGCGCGAAAGCACTTTCGGTTTCTTGCCGCCGGAGACGACCTCGAAGACATACTTCTCCGCCGGAATGTCCTTCATATCAACGAACCCGCAGCGGTTTGCGTTGTCCACCCATCCTTTTATTTCTGCGCGGATGCCCTTCCATATTTCGACCTTGAAGTCGCCGTGCGAATTGCCGTCCCAGCAGAATATCCCTTTTGGGCATACAAGCCGCAGCGGCGGAGCCTTCGCGCCTTTTTTCGCCGTCTTCTCCAGCCACGCCTTCGGCAGAGCGAACTTCAATTCCTTGCGCTCGCCCGGCGTCGTCGGCCCCAGGTCGCCCCACGAAGGATTCTTCGGATTCAAAAGCGGCATTTGCTCCGTGCCGTCCGTCACATACAAATCCGCCGCGCGCGACGGTATCGCCCACGTCCAGCCCGTGTAGCCGTTGCCCGCCGTCACCCATATCGAGATTTCGTTTTCGGCGCGGTCGCCCTCGCTGATCGTCTCTGCGGGGATTGCCACGTCTATGGGAGTGCGCCCGGGGCCGGTCTTGTCTAGAAGCACCGTTTCCGCATTCGCCGCCGCCGCAAGAGCAAACGCAATTATAAAAGCCGCACATCTATTCATATATATATCCTCGTTTCTTTTGGAAATCGCGCAGATTTCATTCCTTGTTCAAAATATCGTTTGCCTGATGCATGACGGACTCGAAATACGGCCCCTTGCCTTTGAGAAGCGCGGTCACGTCCATCAGTTCCGCAAGTTCCTTCTGCTTGCCCGCCACGCGGCACTTCTCCGCCGCCTCCAGTCCGTTCTGGAACATCAGAAGCCTCACCGACGGCTCGCCGTTTGGATATACAAGGAACGTATCGCCGCTTGTCCAGTTCCCGAACGACGCATCGCGTGCGGGGTCTTCCGGCCAGGAGTTGTACGCCCAGCGCAGGAACCCGTCAAGCCCTGCCGCCGCCGGATACAACGCCACGCAGAACGCCTCCGCAGGATTCGAGCGCATGAAGGTGTTTGGTTCGTCCGGCCCGCAGCAGACGTATGCTGTCGAGACGAGTCCCTGCGCCCTTCTCTCCGCCGCATCCGCGAGATACTTGCTTGTGATGTGGCAAATGTATTGCGAATAGACATCCAGTTTTATGCCGTCGAACTCGGACGGTGCGCGGTTGCCCGCCATCGCAACTCGCATCCCCGGTGCCTTCTTCTGCACGAAATCCGCAATGATGCGCACATCCTCCGGCGAACGCTCGTCCATCGCCACAAGCGTCTGCGCAAACCATCCCTTCTCTTTCAAATGCGCGGCGAAATCCGGCAGGAACGCGCCCCAGTAGTCGTTGAAAAGTTCGCTGCCGGGCTTGGCCTCCTCCTTGAAAGCGTTGCCCTCTTCGTCCTCCCACGAAACGCGATACCCCCACGGGCACAGCGTGTAGCAAGAGATGTCAGGCCCCAGCCCGCAGCCGAGCGCGAATGCCACGTATTCGTCGAAGACCTTGTAGTCGAACGCCCACGAGCCGTCCGCTTTCTTTATATGGCGCACCATCGTGCCGTAGCCGTCGTAGCACTGGTGGTTCCACGGTAGATCCGTCAACGTGACCGTCACGGTCTTCTGCCCGAGTTCCGCAAGAGCCTTCCACAGCGGCTCCATCGCCGCATAATGTTCCTTCGAGAACGGCTCCACCTTGTTCCAGCGCGCCACCGCCCACGGATGCTGCCACAAATCGAGATAATACGCCCGCTCCTTCACGGGCGGCAGCGTCTTGTCCAGCACTTTCACCTTCAACGCGCCCATGCGGTATTCGCCCGCAGCAGCATTGCGCGGCACTTTCACCTGCACGATTTTAGGCCCTGGCTCCCTGTCGCCCCACACCACACGGTCGAACGCCTTGGAATCGACCTCGCCGTGCGGTTTGGACGCATACGGCACCGCCTTGCACCCGCCGACTTTCACCTGCCATCCTTGCGGCACGTTGAACACGCGCTCGCCTCTTGCGAGAAACGCATTCACGGTTTCACCCTTCCACGCCGTCACGTCAAGCCCCGCCGCAGCACCCGCCGCGAAAATCCCTGCAAACAATATCTTTTTCACATCGCCTCCATAATTCCGCATCATTCCGCAAGCGGCGTTCCCGCTTCATACGGATATTGCGACACCACAACCTTCATGAATTTCTGATCCGCTCCCGCATCTATCGTGAGCGTAAACGTTCCGCTCTCCGCCTCCGCGCCAGACACGCTTGCCGTCTCCGCAACGAACACGTCGCCGAGCCTTTCCGCCGTGAACGGAGTGTACCACGCGGCGGCTTCGGCATTCGCCACCGTCACGGAGAACGTGGCATTGCCCTCGCCGTCCGTGCCGAACGAAACCCCGCCGCCACCGCCTTCGCCGTCCGCTCCGCCGAACTGCGGCACTTCGAACATCCCTATCGGGTGCGCACTTTCGTACGTTCCCTTGAAACTCCCCACCGCGCCGTCGCCCGCATAGCCTATCGCGGAAATCGTCTGCGGCGCGTTTTCCAAAGCGAGCCATTCCTCGCCGCCGTACGTCAACGCCTCGCCGCCTAGCGTGTAGCGCAAACGCGGAGCCTCGCTGCTGCGCAAATCAATCTCTACCGTCCACGCCATCTCGTCGTTCTGCTCTATCTCGCGCACCGGCATATCCATCGGCAGCCATTTGCCGTCCCGCGCCGCATAAGGCCGTATCTCGCCGCGCTCCGTCAGTCCAAACGTGATTGCCGCGACCGACCCCTCCGGCAACTCCCTCGGCGCGTTTGCGGACTGCACGTCCACCACGCCCTCTATCGTCACGTCCGAGCCCGCTTCTGACGGCATATCCGGCGTAAAGACGATTTCCGCGCCGCTCAAAGCAATCTTCGCATCCGCCAGCACGGCCTCGCCGTTTTTCGTCCATGCCCCGCCCGCGTTGTCTACGTCCGAAAGATCCGTCCAATCCGCGCCTTCCCTGTAGCCGCTTGCCGCAAGGTTCACGTCGAACCAACCCTCAAGCGTCGTTGCCGTGAAAAGAACCGTCGCGCCGGACTCCTCGCCGCCGGACGACCTGCCCGTAAATACCGCCGTGTATTCCTCGCCCGGCATGGTCGCGAACGTTGTCGCAAGCACCTCTCCCGCAGTCTCGATCCTGTCCCACACCGCAACCGTCTTGCCGTTCACAGAAAGCGAAACCTCCGCCCAATCATCGTCGAGCGCGACTACCGGCACGGACGCGACGGCTGCCGTTCCGTTGTTTTCGATTTTCGCCGCCGCCTTGCCGAGCGCAACGCCATAACGCCCCGTCGTGAACTCGCCAACTGCCGACACCGCAAGCGTCCCGTCCGCCGAATCCGCCACGGCCTGATAGTAGTACGTAGTGCCGCTTGCAAGCCCCTGCAACGCAAACTCTCTCACGCCCGTTTCGTCCGCCGCCACCGATGCCGTGGCAAGCGCACCTTCCAAGAGCGGCGAGGTTCCATATCGCACCTTGAGCGGCACTGCCTTTTGCGAACCCAATGCGGCAAGTTCCACCTTCACCTTTGCCGAAGCAGGTTCGCTGCCCGCAAACTCCGTCGCGCCAAGCCTCGGCGCGTCCTTGCGGCTTTTGGCCGTGTGCGTCGAAAGCATCGGGTCTCCCAAGAGGTTCATGTCGTGCATCATGAAGCGGTGGTCGTTGGGGAAG
>JAFVCR010000045.1 GCA_017479035.1 Kiritimatiellia bacterium
GTAGACGTATATGTAATATCGACGGTATTCGTCCACGGATATTGTTGCTGGACGCTTGTTATCTCCACTACCGGAGCCGCGCCCGCTCCCATTGCCGCAAGCGCGGCAACCATCAGTATTTTCTTCATTTTCGCATCTCCTTGTTGAGATGCGCCGCCGATAAAAACGGCGCATCCCGATTGTGTCTTTAACGAGGCACTGGAAAGCCCACAACAATACACAACAAGAATGCGCCGAATGTGCCGGTGGCAATGCCACCATACACTCAACGCGTCCCCATACTTTGCTTTGTTGTTGAAAATTTCCAGTTTTCGTTAAAAGCCAAATATGTGAACCACGTTCACCTGTCCCGTCCGCACACCCGTGCGCCGGAACCATGCCTAGGCAACGCTACGTCACCCAAGCGATAAAGAACACTTTTATAATATCACATTTCCGCCGCCTGTGCAAGCGAAATATTGCCTTCGTATGTCCTTGGGGTGCAAAATCAAAGGTTTGAAATTTCCACGCCACGCTAGCCGGATGCTGTCATCAACCAATACGTTTGCGCTCCGAAATGCTTTTAAGCACCGTTCAAGTCCGTTGCGTCTAGCATTTCAGCAGCTCCGAGGTGGAAGGGGCGGCTGCTAACGCAGATGGCGCGTAAAGCCGAAAGGGGGCAATGCAGCAGAGCCGAAACATGGTGAGCGCAAAATGGTTGTCCACCAAGGCGAGGAAGTTGCACCTCCAAAGGTTCAGGACAAGCCGCATCTTGACATAGCCGTAGCGAACAAGCGTATTGGCAAGGTTGCCGATGCGCTCATAGATGGCGACAAGAACAAAGCACGCATCAAAAGGAGGGTAGATAAAATTGATGCTGCTTTGCAGGATGGTGATTTGTCGAACGATAGAACGGTAAAAGACATTGTCAATGCCTTGCATGGTCTAAAGAAGACCGTGCTGGATGCTGAAACCGGCGAGGGGAAAGAAGGTCTTGAAAAGGCTGCGCGGCATATAGCGAGAATCGAAGCGATATTGCAAGATCGTGGAATCTCGATAATCGACCCTATCGGGAGGCGCTTTGACGATAACGATGCCGTAAATGTTATTGCGTATGAAGGGGATGGAGATAATTACTACATAAGCGAAACATTGAGCCCTACCATTCGCCAGACGATGCCAGACGGGAAAGTTCGGCTTATACAGCAAGCAGAGGTGGTCGTTAGACGTGATGGCTCTTTGGAGGAGCCCTCCGCAAGCGCACCGCAGGAAACCGGGGCAGACACACCCCCGAAGAGCGCGAAAGGTGCCGAAGCGGCGGAAAGGCGAGGGACTGCGGGAGAGAGCGGGAATGCAGAAGAGATCGAATACCAGGAGTTCATCAAGAAATGGAAGCGCGAGGACACTCCGGCGGAACGCGCCTCTTTTGCAGACAGGAAAAACGCCACGCAGTTAAGGAGCGTAGTTTCGCTTGCCGAAGCGATAGCCGAAGGCAACGACATAGGAATCGGCAAACTGCGCGGCAAGCACTTCCGGCTGGCGAAAACGAACGGCACGCTTAAAGAGGCGGGCTTGACCGGAGAGTATTTCACCATCCGCGCAGGAGTGGTGCTGCGGCACAACGGCAAAGACGCGAGCCATGCCATAACGGCGCAGGAATGGGTCGGGATAGCCGATGCGCTGACGAACAAGAAGCCTGTTCTCGTGGAGAAATACGGCGAAAAGGACGGCTCGTATCGCGTCTGGACGGAGGCTACAATAAACGGCAATGTCGCGGTGGTCGGCGTGGATGTCAAATATGCCGGCAAGAATATGGAGGTCAATTCCATAACAACGGCTTTTGGTGCGGAAGGGATGCATCCGAAAGAAAACAATGTGATATACCCCAAAGGGGCAGAAGAGATGCGGTCAGTTCTCACCCGGCTCAATTCCGGCAGATATACCGCATCTCCGTCTGCGGAGACAAGTGTAGCAGAAAACGGCGGAAAAGTCAAGCCACAAACGAGCCAGACGGCAGGAGCGGCGGAGGATTTGAGGACTCGCATCGATGCAGCGTTGAATACGGACAAGACGAAGGGCAAGGTTTTGCCAAGGACAAAGGTAGTGGAATTTGGCGATGTGCCGCAAGCGTTGCGTTCGGCGGGCGTTGCGGAAGGGAAAATCATATCCCGTGCCGATATTCTGCGCAAGATACACACAAAACACGCTTTGACGCAAGAGCAGATTGCCGGGTTGATGCCTGCCATGTCCTCGCCTGTGGCGGTCTTCGCCGACGGAAAGAACTTTGTAATACTCACCGGACTGCAAGCACCTGCGACGGACGGGAGGCGAAAACCCGTGATGGTATATCTCAAAGCGAATACAAAAGGCGGCAAGACGACCTTCATGGCCAGCGCATACGCAAGAGATGCGGCAAAGGAACAAGCGTATATCGACTGGAAAAATTCAGACCGGGCGCTGTATTTTGACGAAAAAAGAATCACCACCGTAAATCTCGAGGACGCGACAGTTTCGCAATTCAAACCTCAAGCAGGTGATGATGCCGCTAGACTAGCAGAAAACGGCGGAAAAGTCAAGCCGGTATCTACTCCGTTCGGGAATTACGAGATTCCCGCTAAATGGCGTCTAGACGGGAGTGATTATCATGTCGGGAGCGAACTGGAGGACTTCCCGCAAGATGTGCGCGAGCTCATAGAGAGGCAAAACCCGGAATACTGGAGGCGCTTTGCGGAATCGCGGGGGCGCTGATTTGCGCATTCCTACGGCGGAAAGGCAGAGGAGA
>JAFVCR010000046.1 GCA_017479035.1 Kiritimatiellia bacterium
ACCCCTAGGGCGGATTTGCGGGACGGGGGTCTCTATTTTGGGAGACCCCTAGGGCAGATTTGCGAGACGGGGGTCTCTATTTTGGGAGACCCCTAGGGCTGATTTGTGAGACGGGGGTCTCTCGTTTGGGAGACCCCTAGGGCGGATTTGCGAGACGGGGGTCTCTATTTAGGGAGACCTCTAGGGCGGATTTGCGAGACGGGGGGCTCTATTTTGGGAGACCCCTAGGGCGGATTTGTGAGACGGGGGTCTCTATTTTGGGAGACCCCTAGGGCGGATTTGCGAGACGGGGGTCTCTATTTTGGGAGACCCCTAGGGCCGATTTGCGAGACGGGAGTCTCTCGTTTGCGAGACCCCTAGGGCGGATTTGCGGGACTTGCGGCTCTTTTTTTGTCATCAAACGGGGCAAAATTGCGAAAACAGGCGGATTTGGGGTGGTTTTCGGCAGAATGGACGGATTTGGCAGTGCGTCATAGGCATGAAGTGGGGAGGATGGAAGAGCAAAAACTGTTTTCTTGAAAATAGTGCTTGCAATGTCCAAAAGTTTTTGCTATAATACGCAACGTTTTCACGGCACATGGGCTCATCGTTCATCGGTTAGGACCTCGGACTGTCGATCCGAAGAGGGGAGTTCGATTCTCCCTGAGCCCGCCAACTGAAACGGCGAAAGAAGGATCCCGAATTGGGATTCTTTTTTTGTATCCGCGGCAGGGGAATTTTATGAGCGAGTTCTTGAATGTGACGCTTCTTGGCGTTTTGCAGGGCGTGGCGGAGTTTCTGCCAATATCGTCCAGTGGGCATTTGGTAATAGGCCAGCATCTATTGGGGATGGAGGAAGGAGGGCTGAGGCTGAACGTGGTGTTGCATTTCGGCACGTTGCTTGCGGTATTCTTCTATTATCGCAAGAGGATACTCGCGCTCACGCTGGGGATTTTCGGGTTTGGAGATGCGGCAGGCGAGCGCATCTATGCGGCGAAACTCATACTTGCCGCGCTGCCGGCGATTCCAGTGTATTTCCTTTTCAAGGAACCGCTGGAGGCGATGACCGCGAACGCACGCATGGTGGGGGCGCTTTTGATGTTCACGGGGGCGATACTGAAAGGCACGCGCTATCTTCCGCGCGGCGAAAAACCGGTTTCGTTCTTGCGTGCATTCATGATGGGATGCGCACAGGCGGTGGCACTTCTGCCGGGGATAAGCCGCAGCGGAATGACGTTGGCATCCGCACGTGCCGGACGAGTAGGAGCGGAAGAGGCGGCGGCATTTTCGTTTCTCATGTCATCACCGCTGATACTTGGCGGCACGCTGCTGGAGACTATCGAGATATTCACCGAGCAGACACCATCCGCCGGAGAGGATGTGCCGCCACTGTTACTGGCGTGGGGAGCGGTTCTAGCGGCGACAGTAGGGTATTTCTCGCTGGTGCTGCTTGTAAGAACGCTCTCGGGCCAGCGCTTTTGGTGGTTTGGATGCTACTGCCTTGCCGCCGGGCTTTTGACAGTTTGTTTGCTGTAGCAGGAAGCGCGGCGGCGAAGGACGGTCAGTCTTCAGCCAGGAATACGGCAACGTCGATAGAAACAGTGCCGTGGTTCAATGTGATCGCCGCTAGGCGCGCCACCACATGTTTGCCGGCATCGATCAGATTTGCAAAGATCACGGTGTGCGGATGAGGCAGGAGGCCAAGTTCTTCGCCTTCGTCGGTCTGCACTGAAACAAGATGGCGGCTGCCGTCCTTGCTGGCCGGCGGGATGCGTCTCAGCACGAGAGGGTCTCCATTCGACAGGGAGCCGACGGTTTCAGCCATCTTTTCGCTGGAATTAAGAGCCTCGGATATTTCAATGCGGCACTCGACGAGGAAAATTTCTTTCGGTTCCTCTTGATGTTCCTCTTTCGTATTGATCAGCAAGGGCATGAACGGCACGCCGTCTTCGCCGATGCGGGATTTGAAAGTTTCCTTGTCCACACCGCAGGTCCCGCGCACATCCGCCATCAAAATAGCGTTGAACACCACGAGAGAGCCTTCTTCCACGCCATCTTCGATCCGGTCTTGCGAGACGAATATCGGCAGAGGGAAGGGGAAGTTGTCCGCAGTGACGAGTACGCGCATCAACTTATTCTTCTTGCCGTTTGCGCACAGCACGGAAGCCATGAGCGGCGAACTGTGCACAGGCTCAATGCTTTCCACTTTGGCAAGCGCAAGGATATTGCTGCGCGATGCTTTCTCCAGCGTGGGGATTTCGGTGGAGACGAACGTATCCGGCACATCAATGCCGTCTCCGGCAACTTTGAGATGCATATTGCCCATTACCAGCGCGAACACGAACATTTCCACAGCCATTCCGCGCACGATAGCCATTCGCGTTTCAAGGTAATACGGCACAGACACGCACAACATCTTAACGCCGGAGTCCGAATGGTTCAGCATTATCCGCAGATCTGCCGCAGCCGAATGCATCCACGGGTACCACTCCCACACGGTAGCCGTTTTCACGTTGGAGGCGTTCTTGCGATGCGTAAGCACGGGCCACGGAAAGACGGTGGCCAGATATATGTCCACGTTGTTCGGGTTGGCATCGTCCCATTCTTTCGCCGAATCGATCAAAGCATCCACGCGCACCACTTTAACCTCGACGCGCGGCGCGCGGATGCGGACGGGAGTGGCCTCGCCGCGTATCAATATCGCGCGGTGGAGATCGTCTTCCTGCTGGTCGAGCGGGCTCAAGGACTCGTAGGAATAGCAAGGGTCGTCCTCATTTTTGGCGAATTTGGCAGCCGTCATCGTGCTCACGACTTCTCCGAAATCCTTTGGATCCGCGTCTTCCGGCAGGATGCCGCTCCACAAATCAAGCGGATACGGCCCGTTGACGGGCGTCATGGGCATCCGGTAGGAAATCTTTTCCGGCTCGCCGAGAAAGGGACTTGGGAAATCCAGCAAGGCGGCTTCGAGGAGGTCGTTCTTCAACGCCAAAAGAGCCTGCCACAACAGCGGCATGGATACGCCCGGCGGATAGTCGCGCTGCGATGAATTATCGTCCTTGAGTTTCGTGCGTTCCACCTCGATGAGATTGCGCACCTGCTCGATTGCGGCAGAGACGCTGCGGCCTTCAAGTTTGTCGATATACGCATCGAAGAGTATCATCAAGAGTTTGTGCTCCCGCACATGATCCAGTTCATCTTCAAACGTATCCGCGAGTTTCCTGACGTATCGCAATTCCCCCAAGCGGTCTTCTTCCGGGAACGTTTGCAGATAGTGCGCCACCGTATAACTGCCGTGGACGTAGAAGGAATGAGGGGACTTGAGCACTTTGTAGATGTTGTTCCATGCATTGGCGTAGCCTACCACCGCGAGAACGTGCTGGGAGGTTTTGGCCATGCTCTCGGCAAGCGCGGCCCACTCTTCGGTGCCCATTGCGGTATCAAGCGAGTCCCAGAATTTCACCAGGAATGATGCGGCTATTATCTGCACGGCCTCGCCGAAAGCCGTCCGTGCCGCAAGTTCCATGAATTGCAGGAACAAGTCGGCTTCGTCGAAGTTGATGGCGTATGCGGTGTCGTCATCTTTGTCGCATCCGGCAAGCGCGCGCACAATTGGCACGAGCAGACCGCGCACGCTTGCGTTCGCGTTGGGATAGTCGTTTTCGTTTTCCAGTGCGTTGGCCATGCAGTGGCGCAACGCGCCGAATATCTCGTCGTGGCTGCTGCGCACCGCATCGCTGCGGTATGTGACGTGATCCTTGACGATACGCAGCAATGCTTTTATGCCCAGCGGTTTGGACGTGAGCGCGGCGCGGCGGAGATCCAGCAGGACGGCGTTTTGGACTTTCTCCGGTACTTCCACGGGAGAGGATGGGAGAGACTCGCGTTCTTCGTCGAATGCGGAGACATCTAACCACATCAGCCGCCCGGAGTTGACGGCCTTGGCGCATTCTTTGGGGAGTTTGTTTTTTGCAGTGTAGATGGTGTCCGCCGTTTTGGCAAAGTGGCAGGTGAAATAGTATTCGCGCTTGGGAGCATCGTCGCCAGATTCGCCAGCAGTTTCCTCGACCTCCGTAAAAACGTTCCTGTAGAAGCCTTCGTCCGTTATGTGCCAGCCGGCCTTTTCCAGTGTGTCGCGCTCGAAGTATCTGCCGTTGAACTCGAAGTTGAGTTTCGTCTCAAACGGCAGGTTTTTGCGCAAGACGGACACCTTGCGCAGGTAGTCGCGTATCACATCGTCCCGGTTCCAGATTTTTCCCTTGGCGTTCTTCAAATTTCCGCTCATTGTCGCCTCCATGTAAAACGGGCGGTAGTGTATCAAATTTGTGCCGTTCGCGCAAGTTTTTTCCTCCGAAACATTTGCGAAATGCGATTGACCTTGAAAAAAAGATTCGGGTTTGGTATAATCGTGCGCATTCATGCGGATGTTGTTTCTATTTATCGATGGCGTTGGATTGCGCGAGGTTGCACCCGACAACCCCGTGAACCCGGAGGTTTGCCCAACGCTGTGCAGGCTTGTGGCAAATCACGGCAAGCCGATCGATGCATGCCTTGGCGTGGAAGGGCTGCCGCAGAGCGCCACGGGGCAGTCCACCATGTTCACGGGTGTGAACACGCCAAAGTTCGCTGGTAGGCACTGCGAAGGTTTCCCGGGACCCAATCTGCGCGCGTTGATAGAAGAGAACAACGTTTTCATGGAATTGAAGGCGATGGGGAGGAGCGTAAAGTTCGCCGATGCATATTTGATAGACAGCGCGGAGGAACTTGTGCCGCGCCGTTTCAAGAGCGTGACGACCGTAATGGCGCTGACCGAACCCGACACCGTGAGCACGATAAACGATCTGCTCGACGACGAGGCCGTGATGCAGGACATCACCCGCGCCACGATACAGGATCGCTGGCCGGACATACCGGTGATACGGCCAGAAGATGCGGCGCAACATCTTTTCGACATTGCACTGCGGTACGATTTCACGCTGTTCGAGTATTTCCAGACCGATGTGACTGGGCACTCGATGGACTACGGGCGTGCATGCACGGTGTTGCGCGAATACGACCGTTTCCTTGCCGCGCTGCTGCGCTTTACAGAGGCCGCCGGGATAACGATTGTAATGACCGCAGACCACGGAAACATCGAGGACATGGCATCGCGCGGCCACACGCGCAACCCTGTGCCGTTCATCGCGTTCGGGCCGCGCGAGGCGGAGATACGGCGGAGGGTGGAGACGCTAGTAGATGTAACGCCGGCCATTCTTGAGACATTCGGCAAAAAGCCCGAGACGGGCGGAAGGGAAGTTTTATGAAAAAGGCATATGTAAACGGAAGCCCGATCTCCAACGAGGCGGTGCAATATGAACTCGACAGGCTCGTGCGTTTCTACGCGTCGCACGGCATGGGGAAGGATGAAATCTCGCGCAATCTGGAGCGTTTCGCCGAGCGCGCGCGGGAGCAGGCGATAGGCGCGAAACTGCTGCTGACCCGCGCCGAAGAACTTGACATACCCGTAACGGCGCAGGCACTTGATGCGCAGGTGGCGGAACTCGTGCGCCAGCTGGGCGGTAGAAAGGAATTCGAGCAGGCGTTGAAAGCGCGTGGCATTACAGAGGCGGAACTGCGCCGCGACATGGAAAAAGGCTGCCGCGTGAATGCGCTCGTGGAGCAGACCTGCCGGAACGTGCCCGAGCCTGCCGAAGAAGAAATAGAGGCATATTACAACGCGCACAAGGACGAGTTCACAACAGGCGAACAAGCCTTGGCGCAGCATATCCTCGTGAAAGGGGGCACTCCCGGCGCGAAAGAGAAAATCGATGCTATTCGCAGCCGTATCGTGGCGGTGAAGGATGCCGGCGAGCGAGGCCAGGCTTTTGCGCGGGAGGCGATGGAACACTCCGATTGCCCAAGCGGCAAAAGCGGCGGATCGCTTGGCTGGTTCGGGCGCGGCGCGATGGTAAGCGAGTTCGATAAAGCGGTGTTCGGCATGAAGACGGGCGAAATCTCCGATGTGGTGAAGACGCAGTTCGGCTATCATATAATCCTCAAAACCGATGCGAAGGAGGGGGGAACGCCCACGCTTGCGGAGGCGGCGGAAAATATCCGCGATCTGCTTCGGCGCGATGCGCGCGGACGCGCCGTGGATGCGCTGGTGAAAGAACTGCGCGAACGCGCAACAATAGAATACAGGGATTGAATGGACAACGTCTATTGGCATAAAAGGGCGACTGCGGCGATTCCGGGTGGGGTGAATTCGCCCGTGAGGGCGTTTGGAGGCGTGGGCGGTACGCCGTTGTTTGTAAAGGCAGGCAAAGGCGCGTTGATCTATTCGGCAGACGGCAGGGAATATGTGGATTTTTGCTGCAGCTGGGGTGCGATGATACTTGGCCACGCACGCGCCGAAATAGTGGATGCGATTGCAAAAAGAGCAGCCGGGGGCACTACGTTCGGGATAGCAACGCCAGACGAGGTAGTGTTCGCGGAGAAGGTGCTAGGGTTTCTGCCAACGGGATGGAAACTGAGGGCGGTCTCCAGCGGGACAGAGGCGGTAATGACTGCGCTGCGGCTGGCAAGAGGAGTGACCGGGCGCGACATAATCGTAAAGTTCGAGGGATGTTACCACGGGCATAGCGATGCGATGCTGGTAAAAGGAGGCAGCGGGCTTTTGACGGGAGCGGTTGCTTCATCAGGCGGCGTGCCAGCAGGGGCTGTGGAAGACACCGTATGCCTGCCGTACAACGATACGGAGGCGGCAAGAAGGTTTTTTGCAACGCGGGGGAGCGATGTTGCAGCCGTGATAGTGGAGCCGGTGGCGGGCAACATGGGGCTTGTGAAGCCGGTGCCGGGGTTCCTCGAGGCATTGCGCGAAGAGACGAAACGCGCCGGGGCGTTGTTGATATGCGATGAAGTGATAAATGCGTTCCGTTTCTGCCTTGGTGCATGGTCGGACAAAATCGCAGGAGTGGCAGCGGATATAGTCACGCTTGGCAAAATCGTGGGTGGCGGTTTGCCGTTGGCGGCTGTTGCGGCGAGGGCGGAGATTATGGACCGGCTCGCGCCAGAAGGGAATGTATATCAGGCAGGGACGCTTGCAGGCAATCCGCTGGCGGTTGCGGCAGGATTGCGCACGCTCGAACTGTTGGGAAACGAGCGGCCGTACGGGAGAATGGCGGAACTTGCAAAGACGCTGGAGGAAGGGCTTGAGGCGGAATTCCGTAGGAAGGGACTGCCGATGTCCGTAGGGAGAGAAGGGGGAGTGTTTACCATTTTCGCGCGTCCGCAGCCGCCGGCCGACATGGCGCAGGCTATGGCATCGGACGGGGCGTTGTATGCAAGGCTGTTCCACAGGCTTTACGAAGACGGCGTGTATATCGCACCATCCAGGTTCGAGGTCAATTTCGTGTCGGCAGCGCATGGAGAAGGGGATATTGCGCGCGTAATAGAGTCCGTAAAGAGATTCTAGGCATTCTGGGGTGCGGGGCGGGATGCCGCAAATGGTTTTGACAACCATCGCGGTTTTTGGTAGAATCCGTCGAATCATCCCGGGAGGGATGGAAGCGAAAGGAAGAGTTTGATGAGCTGGTTGAGACATGTACTTGCAACATCGTTTGCCGCATTGCTGTGCGCGGGGTGCTCGACGCTGGTGCCGCCGCTCGTGACGGTAGGGCCGGACTACAAAAAGCCTACGACCGCAATCGAGCAAGGGGCTCTTCCCGATGCGGGGTTCGTGACCGACGAGCATACCGATTCCGGAGAACTTGCCGTGGCGCGAAGGGGGCAGGATCCGCGCAAGGCGATAACTATTGCGGATCTTGATGCATGGTGGCGGCATTTCAACGATCCTTTGCTTACTGAACTTATAGAGCGCGCCACTACAAACAATCTTTCCTATGCAATTGCGCAGGAGCGCCTTGAGCAGGCTCGCTGGGCGTATTCCGGTTCGTTCGGATCGCTTTTGCCGGCACTCGGGGTAGGCGGCAGCGTGGCACAGAACGAGTGGCATAAAGATACCTCCACAGCCAAGGCCGGCGGCAGGGATATACACCGCAACTCTTACCACGGCGGTTTCGATATGACGTGGGAGATCGACATCTTCGGCGGGCAGCGGCGCGCGAATGAAGCGGCGAAGGCTGCAATGGAGGCGGAGTTCTATTCGGTGGATGCCGCATATGTGTCGCTAACGGCGGAGATCGGGGCGCAATATGTCACACTGCGCACCACGCAGCAGCGCATCAAGACCGCCCGCGCGAATCTCAAACTCCAAAACGAGACATACGAAATTCTCAAGGCGCGGCTCGACAGCGGCATCGGCGACGAACTTGCCGTGAGCCAGGCCAAGTACAATGTAGACCGCACCCGCAGCGCGATACCTCCTCTTCAGGCGAGGGCGGAGGAGTTGATGAACGCGCTTGCGATTCTTGCGGGCGATATGCCAGGGACGTGGCAGGCGCGGCTTGCGCAAATGCCCGATAGGGATTGGCTATTGGAGCCGCAGAAACTTGCAGAGATTCCGCTTGATGCGATTCGCAGCCGTCCTGACGTGCGTGCTGCGGAGAGGTTGCTTGCAGCGCAGGTGGCAAGCGTGGGAGTGTCGAAATCCATGTTGTTCCCGAAGTTCTATCTCAACGGTTCACTTGGGCTGGACAGCGTGAAGGCAACGGATTTCCTGCATCGTAGCGCGTTGTATTCGTCCATCGGTCCGTCGTTTTCGTGGCCGATTTTCCGGGGCGGAGCCGTATATGCGGACTATAAAGCGGCCGAATCCAAGATGGACGAGGCGGCGATGAATTACGAACTCGCCATACAGACGGCACTTGGCGAAGTGCGCAATTCGTATTCGGCATACACCCATACATACCATACGTTCAAGAGTTTGACGGGTGCTGTGGAGGCTGCCGGCGCGGCTGTGGATATTTCAAAGGATCTTTACAAGAACGGACTTGCCGATTTCAACAACGTGCTCGACGCACAGCGTTCCAAACTCAATCTCGAGGATAGCCTGAACATCGCCAGGGGAGACATTTCCCTTGATTTGATACGGCTCTACAAATCTCTCGGCGGCGGTCTCGCGCAACAATGAAATTATTGGTGATAGCCGGGGCGGGTGATTATCCCAGGTTCGCAGTGGAGGGGGCGCGGGCTGCCGGAGTGGAGAGAGTGGATGTGGTGCATATACTAGGCTCCACGGCACGCGCTACCCGACGCGCGGCGGATGGCATCATCCCTTTCGCAGTGGGCAAGGCCGCCACGGGCATTCGCCATCTCGCATCGCTTGGCTATGACGGTGCGATTCTAGCGGGGCAGATTTCTCCGTTTTCGCTTTTCCGCACGCGTTTCGAGCCGGAGGTCGTGGAATGGCTTAAAGCAATGCCGGCCAAGAACGCGCACACGATATACGGCAAGGTGGTACAGGAGTTCGAGCGACTGGGGTTGCCTATACTCCCGGCAAGTTGCTATATGGATTTGCACATTCCCGGCGAGGGCACTCTCACGCGGCGCGGCTTCACGGAGGGCGAGGCCAGCGATGTGAAATACGCCGAGGCCGTAGCCCGCGACGTGGGCAGGCACGATGTGGGGCAGACGGTTCTTGTCAAAGAAGGAATGGTCGTGGCGGTGGAAGCGTTCGAGGGGACGAATGCTGCGATAAAACGCGGAGGCAGACTTTCGGGGCGGCGGGGCGGCGCGGTTGTTTTCAAAGGTGCGCGCGAAGGCCACGACATGCGTTTCGACATTCCCGTAGTGGGGTTGAAAACCATCAAGACAATGAAGCGCGCCGGTGTGACGGCGCTCGGTTTCCATGCGAACCGTCTTATCCTGCTCGACCGCGAGGCCGTGATTGCGTATGCAGACCGCCACAACATTGCAATCGCCGCGCTGCCCACCACTCTCCCTCCTGCACCGTTGAGGCCGCAATGAAGATACTCCTCCTCGCCGGTGAAGAAAGCGGAGCCGTGTATGCAGAACGGCTCAAGGCCGAGATATTGAAATTGCGGCCGGATGCCGTGTTCAAGACGTATCAGGATTTCTTCAAGACGGAAGATTTGGGCGTATTCGGCATTTGGGAAGTGGCAAAGCGCATATTGTTTTTTCTTCGAGTCAAGCGCACGATGGAACGCATAATCGAAGAGTGGCGGCCGGATCGCGTAGTGACCATAGACTATCCGGGGATGAATCTCAAACTTGCGAGATTCGCAAAAGAACGCGGCATCCCGGCGATACACCTTGTATGCCCGCAAGTATGGGCATGGCACAAGAACCGCATTCCAAAGATTCCGCATCAGATGACGAAACTCCTGTGCTTCTTCCCATTCGAGCCGGAGATTTTCAAGGAATACGAGTCTCCGGATTTCACCGCAAAATTCATCGGCCATCCTATGGCGGACATTTTCAATTCGGAACGCGGAGGTTGCAATGCCAGGCTGCCGCATGATGCAAAGAAGAGAAAGGTTGCCATTTTGCCCGGCAGCCGTGCCGGTGAGGTTATGCGCCATACGCCGCGTTTGGTGGAGGCTATGGAAATCGTAGCGGCGAAAGTGCCGAATGCAGAGTTTGTCATCCCCGCCGCCAATGCCCGTGCGGAAAAACTCATCCGCAAATATATCGCGCATTGCACCGCAAACGTGCAAGTCGTCCAAGGCAAAGCGCGTGAAGTCCTGCGTGCTTGCGAGTGCGGAGCGGTTGCAAGCGGCACGGCTACGCTCGAGGCGGCACTCGCCGGATTGCCCACGGTGATCGTATATGCGGTGGGGCCGTTCCTTGCGGCTTTTCTGCGAAGAGCCATAACCGGAGTGAAACACGTTGGCCTTGCGAATATAATCGCGGAAAAATCCGGCGCGGCGGCACCGCTCCCTGAACTGTTGCAGGAAAATTTCACGGCCGGGGCGGTGGCGGACTTGCTTGTAAAATGGCTTGCCGACCCGGTAGCGCGTATGGCTACAATGTCCGCACTTGAGGCGACCATGCGCCAATTGTCCTCTACGTCTGGCGCGTTGGAATTGGCCGCCAAAGAAATAACAGCCTAGCTCTAGACTATGTTCAGCAGATAATGCATGCTTATTGACGGCATGCATCGTGAGCGCATTTCTTACATTGAGATGAGGGGGGGATTTCCGCCATTTCGCGGGAGCAAAAAATTTCCAAGGGCTTGAGATAAAGATTTTAAGAGGTTAAAATAAAAATTCAAGCCCTTGAAATTACCATTTCAAGCAGTCAAAATAAAATTTTAAGGGCTTGAATTTTTATTTTGACTGCTTGAATTTACCAATTCAAGGGCTTAAAATTTATTTTCAAGGGCTTAAAATTTATATAGACATCCGCCGCAGCCGTGAACATCAACTCCTAAATCAAGGAATTTCTTATCCATTATCCTTCCAAATGTGTTTTCCAGAAGATTTTTGAAGGGTGGCAGGGTTGGCACCCTTATCCCGGATTTTTGGATGAGGCGGACGGGACGTTCCTGCATGGAGCGTCGTCTATGGCGCAGGTGCGGATGAATGGAAAGGGGCGGCAGAGCATAAAGCCTCAACCAACGTCCACGAAGGCCACAAAGTTTTTGAGCCCCGAAGCGGCGCAAGAATACAGACGGGGGTGGAGCGTAGCGGAACCCCCGGTACAGACAAAATAAAAAAAAACAAGCCCCGAAGGGGCGGCAGAATATGCTCCTTATGCACTCTTGCGCTTGGACGAGACACGCTTAAAATAGTTTGCAGTTTGCAGTGTGCAGTGTGCA
>JAFVCR010000047.1 GCA_017479035.1 Kiritimatiellia bacterium
CCTCCGTGACATTGAGAGACAGCGTGTAATCGGTATTGGCTGTTTTCATCGACACATTCGCATCGCCGGAGTTCGCGCATTCGGAAGCGGCTCCAGCCGCCTTGATGTACAATGCTGCCGTGTATTTGGAGTGGATGGAATCGACTTGCGCCGTCAGCGACACCAAGCCGTTGTATGGGGCGGTAAACTGTATGTAGTGGTCGCCTGTCTCGGAAAGGCTGGTGCCAAGATTGGATTTATCGTCCACCGCCACCTTGTACCAGACCGCGCCGTCGGCGCTCATCGAATCGCCCGACACCATCTGGACGGCAAAGATGCCGTTGGAAACAATAGTTCTGGCACTATAACTGGTCTCGTCTTGCCTATCGAAGCCGTATGTCGCCGTATAATTTTCCTCACCCAATGCCGCGAAGTTGGCATAGAGGGTCGTGTCGGCGGTGATGGCGGCGGTGTAAGTGGCATCGGTTGAGACCTCGTTGCCGTCCGCGTCCGTCCAATTCACGAAGCGGTATGCGCCGCTCACGGGTTTTGCCGTGAAGACGACCTCTTTCCCTGCGATGACTTCCCCCGCCGAAACGCTCGCCGTTCCGCGCTTTGCACTCGCATCTGCCACCGCCGCCGCCACGCTGCAATACCTCGGCGCATACGTGTATTTTATCGCCTTCACCGTCACCGTGCTGGAGCGGTTGAAGTAGAACGAATATATCTTGTATGTCTCCCCCGCCTCCACATTGAACGTCAATGTCTGGTTCACATTTGGTGTCATGTCTCCTGCCGACGCATCCGCCTTGTAAGGATCCATCGCAGCATCTCCGTGCACCACTCTCAAATACGGCTTCTGGTTTTTGTCGGTATCTACGGCTCCCACCTGGAACACCACCTCCATAGTTCCGTCCGCCGGAGCCGTCCATTCTATATGGCGGCCGTTCGCCGAACCGGTTTCCGCCTCCTTGCTGAACGTGACCCCCGCCCACGCAACGCCGTCTTTCCCGATCGCATCGTCTTTCACCAGATAGATTGAAAGTCCGTCGTATTCCACCGTCGTATTGGCCGTGGCCGCAACGCCCTCAAGCGCATATTCGCCAAAATCCCACGTCTTCACGCGCATCTCTTCGCGTGCGTATTCTGCAAACACCGCCTTGAACGCCGCCGCCTCGGCGATATTTTCCACCACGAGCGTCTTCGTCTCTGCCGCCACTCTTCCCTCGGCATCTTCCCAACGCACGAATCTGTATAGATCTTCATCCGCGCTCACCGCTTTCAGCACCACGTCGCTGCCCGCAAACACGCTCGCCTCGCCGCTCTCCTCGCCGTTTATTTCCACCGTGCCCCACGCCGCATTGTTCACCCCCGCCGCCACATCCACTCGCGGTGTCGGCGCAAGCGTCGTTATCTTCACATCGTCAATCGCACCCGCATGCGCCTTCTCGCTCGCTAGCGTCACGCCAAACCACGAATGCGGCGTATGCGTAAAACCGCTCATCTTATACGTCCCGTAATCGCTGCCTCCCACGGATGCCACCACCTTGCGCGTGTCGAGATCAACGATCATATCCACATCCATCCATTCGCCGGAGTTCACCGTCGCCTGCAAAACCGGTGTCTCGTCTGCGGAAACCGTCGTACCCACCTTGCTTCCCGCCACGTTCGCCTCGCCGTTCAGCGTTGCAATCACATCCCCTCCCTCCATCGGCCACAATGACGTATTGGCCTTGTTGGAAAGTGCGAACCTCAACTCTCCCGCCGTGTATATCGCCTTGAACTGCACCCTTATGCGCCCCTCCGCAACTCCCTTTGTAAACTGCCTTGCAAAGCCGCCGTTCTTCTTCTGCCCATCAGAATTGTATCCTGTCATGGAAAACGCAATCCCCCCATCCTCTCCTGCGCCAAACGTGCTCTCCCCTCCAAACAGCGTCGTCCATGTCGCAGCATCGCTGCAATCGTCATCCACAAGAACATCTCCCCACGCCTCCAAGGGATACGTAGCGGAAAGAACCTTCCCGTCGCCGACTTGCCACGTGCTGCCGCTCGCCTCCGCAAAATGTATGTACGCCTTTGCTCCAGCAGGTATCGTCAGCGTCTCGCTGAAATGCCCCTCCGCCGCGTCATCCTTTGCAAGATCTTCATCGATGAACCCCGCAACTTCGGGGACTACAATATCTCCCGACGTATTGCCGCTCGCGTCATAGTTGTAGAACGAATACCATCTCTTCGTTTCCGCTCCGTCCTCCACATCGATTACTGCCTTTGCATAGTTCACTTGGTTCAATACGCGCATCGCCACGCCCTTCAGCGTGACAACGCCATCCTCGCACGTCGCATCCACCGCCGCCACTGCGGCATCGTTCGCATAATCGTATCCCGCGCGCACGCTCTGGTCCCAAAACGCATTCGGTGCTTTCCCTGCTGCTATGATTTCATCCGTCACGCTCCAGGGGATGTTGTCCGCCTCGCCGTCCACGCCCACCTTGTTTTGCAGGCCTTCCGTTATGCCTTTGAGTACTTGTGCCTGTATTTTCTGACTCTCCGTCGCGCCGTCCGCTTCGCCCGCCGCAACCCGCTCAAGCGCATTCTGCCAGAAGCAATACGCGCCCCAATCGGCTCCGGCGTTGTTCGGGTGCGAAACATCCACCTTTCCGCCCTTGCTGCTCTGGTAGTAGAACTCAATCGCCGCCTTCTTTGAGATATTGGGATTGATGTCGTTGATGCGCACGATTTCCTTGTTCTGCCAATCGTTGAACGTCTTGTTCAAATCCACGAACGCAACGTTCCGCGCACCGGCTGCAATCTTCTCCCCCACCCAGGCCTCCCCGGCCTCGGCGTAGCCCTGAAGAGAGCGGCCGTAAGTTTCCGTATCGGCATTCCACGCGTTGTGACGCTCCACGGGCGATACGATTACGAGCGACGCGCCAGCTGCATTTGCATCGGCAAGATAAGTATCAAGATTGTCCACAAAACTTTCCGTGCCGGACTCGTTGTGGCCGTATTGCACATAGAGGTAGTCGCCCGGCTTGAGGAGGCAGCTCTTGCGATGCGTCCCTGCCGAAGTAGAAAGCCCGCCCTCGCCCTGGTTGCGGATTGAAAGATTCGCCGGAGCCCAGCGCGAAAGCCCCGAACCCGTCCCGGCATAATTCTGCAACGCAAAGTAAGGCGTATCGCACCTTTGGTCTGTCCCCGTCGAGTCGTCGCACAGCCACATCGTCTTGCCCACATTGATGCTCCCGACCGCCTCGCCGCGAACTTTTGCGTTTTCACTCGTCACAGGCTGCTTCACCACGCTCACTTCCGCAAGCGCGGCGTTTTCGCCAACGACCACGACGTTGATTGCGTTGTCGTAGTAATACTTCGCCGGAGTCTTGAAGTAGTTTGGCGCAAGTTCCACGCTCCAGGCGAACGTCTTCGTCTCTCCCGGCGCAAGAATCAGGTGCTGCGCGTGCGTGTGGCAGCGTTCCGAAAAGAGCGTGACGTCCGCATTCGCCGTGGCGGAGGCGTTCGCAACCGTGCAGGTGACCGCGTAATATCCCCGCTCCTCCGAGCGCATCGAAAAGCGAATCGGGTAGCGTCCCTCATGCGTCGATGCCCCCTCCGGCAGATATTCGCTCGCCGCCGGCCCATAGACAATCCCTTTCCCCTTCGCATCCGTGCCGTCGTGAAGGACTATCCTCTGCCCCTTGACAACCTTGAAGCCGTCGATGGCGAACGGAACCGACGGCAGGTTGGCGGGCACATCGTCGAGATATGAGGTATCGGTCGTGCCTAGGAAGCCGTATGAAAACTCGCCGTCATAGTCGCCGTTCACGTCGCACACCGCGCTTGCGGGGACGGGTATCGAGCCGTCCCCGGTCTCCTCCACGCCGAAAACGAACCTGTACACCCCATCCTGCGGCACCTGCGCCGTAGTGAACGCCGCCAATGCCCCCGCAGCAATCATCGCCGCCGCCAAACTTATATAATGCTTCATGATCCCAAACTCCATTTTGAGACCAATCTAGCACTTTCCCCGCTTCCCTGCAATTGGACAATTGGCAACTGCCCCTATAAAGTTTGCAGTCAGCCCCCCCCCCTCACTCTCGGACATTTACAGGCTGCTCTTCGCAAACGCCTCCACTGCCGCCGTGGCGGAACGCACCGTTGCCCCCGCAAACGCCGCCGCCTCCA
>JAFVCR010000008.1 GCA_017479035.1 Kiritimatiellia bacterium
CCGGATTGTAGACAATTTGTCGACAACTTCCGGGGCGATTTCTTGCAGATTCTGCAATAAGTATATCTCGCGGATTACTGGGGCTTCCTGACGGAAATCGTGCGCCCGGCCTCGGAAGAGGCGCGGCGGTTCACGGTCTTGAGATAGTCGAAGAAGTCTACGTCGAAGTAGGAGGCTCCGTAGCGTGCGTAGCGGTAACGTTCGATAGTGACGTGGAACAGGCCGTCCTTTTCGTCGATATACGTAGTCGGCACGAACTTGTACCAGGTATCAGAAGGGTCGTCCGGCGGGGCGAACTCCCAGAATTCTGGGATATGCTCTGGCGCGATGTATCCTTCGGGGAAAGCGATGTCGTAGTAGATGTAGTTGGCATCCGTCCCGGGGATCTTGATCGGAGACTTGCGTGTCGGCCCGCCTATCGCAAAAAGATCGGAGGTGAAATCCGGCAGTTTCACCGTGATTGTATCATCCGTTGCAACGGCAAAATACGGTATGGTGCACTTGAACGAGAGCTTTGCAGGGATGCCTTCCGTGTCGATGTCAAGTTCGCTGGTGGCGGATGCGTTGTCGGAGAGTTCTCCAAGGAGCGCAAGGTAGTGGCGGCTGCGGTCTTCGGGCAGCATCTCCTTGTACTTCTTGCGGAACGCGCCTATTCCACTGCCACAGACGATAGAGGATACTGAAGCATCGACCGTGCCGTTTTCGCGCACGCTCATCGCAACTAACGTTGCCGTGGTATCTTCAGCGCCATCTTCGAGAACCGTGAACGTGCGCGACGAAAGCGAATAAATCGTATCTCCCATGTGCGCCGTGCAATCGAGCGGAGTGTACTCGTTCTCGCCGCCAAGCCACCACGTCAGCGTTTTGCCAAACGGCCACCTCGCCGTGCGGCACGTCACCTTGAGTATTATGGTGGAGAACGTTTGCGGCCGCGGAAGATTGATTGCAGTCTCGGTAAGCGGCAGTTCGCCTGTGCTGTCATTGGCGGCAAGGAACACTTCCACGTTGAAGCCCACCGCCTCCAATGCCGCCGCAAAGAAATTCATCTTGTCCGCATACGAGCCGTAGCCGTCGGCAAGGGTGCGATCCGGCGGGAAGAACGCCTGCGAGAACGGCACCTCGCAAAGTCCCGGCCCCGCAGTGCGGATGGAACGGCGCATGGCCTTGCGCAACGCGAGGATTTTCTCTTCTGGCGATTTTATCCCCGCAGTCTGCGCCTTTGCCCATTTTGCCGTTTCTCCGCGCGCAGCCTTGCGTGCAATTGTGTAGAAACGCGCCAGCTCGCCGGCGAAAGCGTCCATGTCCGCCAGCGAAATGTAATCCACGTTGCGCCACAGCACGGCGGCGGGCTGCGCCACTTCACGCGGGATGCGGTCGGGATTGGCTACGGATTTGGAATAGTGCGCGGTCTTGAACGGCGTGTTGCTGTCCAAGGTGGACAGCACATTGAATTCCATTCCGTCTGGCGCGTGTATTTCCACAGTTTTCGCGCCGATGGGGTTTTCGCTATCGTATGTTATCATGGTATTGAACGCAACCGGCGCATTGGTTACGGTGCGCTCTTCGGTTACATATATCACGCTGCCTATCTCCACCGCCGGCAGGCTCGCCACCATCACTTTCGATGCCGGATAGCGCGGCGCGGCACCCACCCATTCCGCATCCATTACGTTTATTTCCTTGTCCGTCAGGAAGCTCTTGCGATCGTCCGGTGCCACGACCGTCGCTCCTAGTATGCGCGCCTCGCCTACAGCCGTGTTCCATGAAAGTTGCAACTCCGAAGAATTCTTCTTGCCCCTGTAGGAAAGTATGCTAGTGGTTGTGGTGTTCGTTGTGACCCACGACTTTGGCGTGGACACATAAGTCTCGGTGTCTGCCATTATGTAGTTCACGTCCGCATCCGCAAGCGGCGTTTTGGCAAACGCCACTACGGCGCGATCTGCCGGTTCCGCGAGTTTGCTATTCTCGCGCATCTCACGGTATTCGTCCGGTGTGAATTCCACCGCGCCAACAGACATTTTGCGCGTTGCGGAAAGTACGCCGCCTTCCACCTTCGCCTTCCGCTCGAACGAATACCCCGTGCCGATGCCGATACTAGCATCGGCTGGGACGTCGAGCACGTCGCCCACGGCTTCGCCCAAGTCCAGCGTGAACGTCTCAACAGCCTCGCATGTATTGCCTAGGAACAATGTAAACCGGCGTTCTTCAAGGCTTTTGTTTTCATCCAGAATGAAGTTCACCATGCCTATACGCTTCGTGACGAACGGCAGCGTGATGGTGTCGCGCGTCTGCCCGCGCAGCACGATCTCCGGGAGTTTCGCGGTGAATGTGCAGGAAAGCGGCGTATCCGTATCGTGCAGGTTTTTCGGCAGGATTTCGTATGAGAGCAGTTCCGCGCCGCTTGCAAGGCGCACGGCAAGATGCGAGAACATGCGTTTGCGGTCTGCCTCCGCCATGCGCAGGAACGAGCCGCGGTAGGCGTTGTCGTTCACGCCGTTGAAATGTATGGTGGAAGTTATCGTTGCGCTGCCGTCGCCCGCCAGCGTGCCGCGAGTATCCGCCACAACGGAATTTTGCGATGCTGGAACGACGGGGCTCGTCTGGAGTTCTTCGCCTTCGGGCGTCGCCACAAGATAACTGCGGTTGGAAAGATACGCCGGCAGAAGTTCGCGGCTGGATTCATCGGTCGGATCCATCAACATGAAGTTTCCGTCGGCTGTTTTCACTGCGGTTATCGCATGGTTGAAATACGGCAGTGCCACATCCGGGTCGAGCTTTGCACCTGCATGTATGAGCACCGGGTAGCCGTCTATCCCCGCCACTCGCAGCAGCGCAGCAAGGAGTGCGCCCTTGTCGCGGCATACGCCGTAGCGGTTTTCGTAAGTCATGCGCACGTCGTGCGGTTCGTATCCGGGGGCATCGTCTTCGGCGGTGATGCCCATATAGCGTATCTCCTGCGCCACGAATTTGTATATTGCGCGGATTTTGGAGATCTCGTCCGGACAATCTTTCACCAAATCGGCCACCTTCGCTCTCATTTCATCGGTGACGGTGTCCAGATGCGGCTTGCAAAGGTTCCAATACCAGCGGCTCATTTCCCGCCAGTCTTGCAAAGTGGAAAGCATCACGCGCTGCAGCTGCGTGTGCATAGGCGGCATGGACGGCTCCATGAACGCCTGCGGAACGTTCCGCACCTCCCACCCGATGATCTTGCGGCCGTTGTCGAGCAACCTGTCCTCCATGCGCACGATGTGCCCGTTCCCTTCCAGCACATCGCGCTCGGCAATGCGCACGGGTGCTTTACCCGCCGGTGCATCCACAATGTAACTTGAATGGATTATCGGCGCGGTATACTCGAACAGGCACATGCCCGCCCACTGCTCCTTGATGCGCGGCTTGAACACGTTGCGCGCGGTTATCACATGGCGCAGATCGCCCTTCTTCAAGCCTGGCACGCCGCAATTAAGGTTCTGGTGCATCGGGTCGTAGATGTTCGAATTCTTGGATTCGTTGTCCGTTGCCCACGTCAATGTTTTCTTGAAATCCACTTCAACCGGTTTCTCTCCCTGGCGGTATATCTCCACCAGTTGCACGGCGGCATCTCCATATCTGCGGTTCGCGCTTATCTCGATGGTGGAAAGTTCGCGCCGTCCCTTCTCCGTAATCGCAAGTACCCACTCCTCGTCCCAATTGGTTTCGCGCCCGTCTTCGTCGTATACTGTGTATTCGGCATCGTCCACAATCACATAGTCGGCATTGGGATAATCATCTGGATTTATGCTCCACGCCACGGCAAGCGCCGCAGCCGCATCCGTGCGGTATTCCTGCGGCATGGGGGGGATTTCTCCTGCGGCGGCGGCAACGGTGCCTGCGGCCAATCCAATTGCAAACATCTTCATCGTCATGTCACATCTCCTCGCATACTGTAAGCGCGCCGGCCATCGACACTGGCCGGCATGCACGATAGTCACTTCCCGTCTGGGCTTACTCCCTCGAAAATTTCAAGGCTGGGGTATTTGTCGCTACGGACGTGCGCCAGCGGAAAAAGTTTCCGGAAATACTCCCTTGTCCCTTCATCGTATTTCTTCCGGCGCAGTTTGGCAAGGGC
>JAFVCR010000001.1 GCA_017479035.1 Kiritimatiellia bacterium
CTGTGGGGACGCGGGCGTCTCGCCCGCAGTTTGCCCGCAGTTTACCCCTCTTTTTTCGTGTATTTCGTGTATTTCGGGGTTAATTTATGTCGAGAAACTTTGTACCCTTCGTAAACTTCGTGTGCGCATCCCCCCGCCACCCTCTTTTTTCGTGTATTTCGTGGTTAATTTATGTCGAGAAACTTTGTGTCCTGCGTGAACTTCGTGTGCGCATCCCCCTCCCCCCCTTTTTTTTCGTGTGTCTCGTGTATTTCGTGGTTATTCATTCATCCATTCCGTGGTTGACTGCCGGGATTTCAAGCCCTTGAAATTAAATTTTAACCTCTTGAAATCACCAATTCAAGCCCTTGAAATTTATTTTTAAGCCCTTGAAATTTTATTTTGACCTCTTGAAATTGTCAATTCAAGGGCTTAAAATAAAAATTCAAGCCCTTGAATTTTCCACTAAACGGCATCTCATAGCCGCCACACGCCCCGCCGGCGCGTATTTTTCAATAAAAAATCCCGGAAAATCCGGGATTTTTTTGCATTTGAATATGGAGCAACTTGCAGTATTACCGCCGCTTCGCCTCGCGCTCTTCCAGCTGGGCCGCCTCTTCCGGCTTTGGATGCTTGCGGAAGATGTTGTAAGTAAGCGTCCAGCAATCGGGATGGCGGCGGATTATACGCTCGAGGCTCGCCGTTACGTCTTGCGTCATTCCCCAAATGTCCGCCTTGCCGCCTGTGTGCGGAAATACGCGCACCACCTCGCAACGGTAGCGGCCGTCTTTCAACGGACGCGACCATGCCACCGCGATTGCGGCCTTTGCCTTTGCTCCGAGAAACGCCGGCGCCGCGCTCACGCACACCGGCCTGCCAAAATACCTCACCCACACCCCGCCGTCCTTTGGCCTCACCACCTGATCCACAAGCAACCCTATGTCGTTCCCGGCCTTCAGCATTTGCAAAAGCGGCAGGAATGCACCCTCTGCGGGGATTATCTGCTGGCCTATCGCGCGGCGCGAACGCATCAGCAATCTCGTCATGCCGCCCGATCCTATGTCCTTGGCCACGCTCATTATCGGTATACCGTGCATCTGCACGAGTTGCGAAAGGATTTCCCAGCATCCCAAATGCCCGCTCACGGTTATCAACGGCCGCGTAGCATCTAGGCATTGCACCGCTTCCGGGGAAAGTTCCCCCGCTGCCGTCACTCTCGCCCGCCCACGCCAGAACGTCCAGAAAACATGCGCGAGCGTCCTTGCCATGTTGCGGTAGCATCTGCGTATTATCATCTCGCGCGTACGAACGGGCAGTTCGCGCCCGTATATGATTGCAAGATTAGCCTTTGCCATGCGCCGCCCGCCACGGTCGATATGATAGCCGCACCATGCCGCGAAATCGCACATCGCCAACAAAATGCAACGCGGCATCGGCGTTATCAATGCCACCGCAAGGCCTATCCCCAGCCATTCGAACGGACGGCGCACGATGCGTTTCAGCCGTTTCAAAAACTTTCTCGTGCGCTTCATTGCACCGCCGTCCCTAGTGTATCAACTGTTTATGCTCATCCAAGGCGGAAATCTGGATGCCGGCCTCGATGCGCCGGACGCATCAGTATCCGTGCGGAACGTGCCGTTCTCCACCGCATGTATGCGCGCGGCGACAGTCTGCTCCACCGCCTCCGCCCGTTTGCGCGCTTCCGCCGCCGCACGGCGCTCGTCGAGCAAATCTTTCTCGCGTTGCTGGAGTTTCTGCGTCAGTTCTGCTATGTGCTTGTTCAGGGTTGTCACGTCCGCATCGTGCTGGCGCAGACGCTCGTTCTCCTGCAAGCATTCGCGCAGACGGGTAGACAGAGCCGAAATTTTCGCCGTGGCATCCTTCATCCCCTTTTCCTGCAGGAACTTCATAGCCTCCAGTTCCTGCCGCAAATACTGGATGCGCGGATCTTCATGCCCGGCGGAAAGTGCGCGGGCGGTCATGTCCCCTATGTCTGCTCCGAGTTTCAGCAGCAGTTCGCGCCGCCGCTTCAACAGCCTATCCTGCCTCTGCTGGCGGATCTTGGCCGCAGCCTCGGTCTCGGCGCGGATGGCCGCAAGTTCGCGGTCCAGATCGTCCGACTCGTCCTTCATCAAACGGAATATCGCAGCTTGTATATCTACCGTGGCTGCCGCATTTGCCGGCAGTCGTTCGATCTCGCCCGTCAACTCGAACGTGCGCCTCTTTTCGTTCTCCAACGCCTCCGTGCGGGTTTCCAACTCTTCGCGCAGCGTGCCGCATTCGTTCTCCAGCGCATCGAACCGCTTTTTCAAATCGCCGTATTCCTGCACCAGCACATTGTGCTCCGCAAGATGCGCCTCCGCCTCCGCCAGACGCGACGCGAGGTTTTCTATCTGCGCAAGCAATTCCGCCGCCGGCCCCAGTATCCGCGCCGTGGGTGCAAGCCGCCCCGTTGCAAGTAGCCTCTCCGCAGCCTTGCGGTTGAACGGCCCGTGCAACGCCCCGTCGCCGATGTCTATAGACCACTTCATGTCCAGAAACGGCACCGTCGCCGCATCCACCCACGTCTTGCCGTCGTCGTTTGAAAGTTCAAACCCCGGCTGTATGCGGCCTTTCTCCGCCCACTCTGTCAATTTGGCATCGTCCGGCGCGTTGAAAATGCCATCAGGAGTTTTAAGCTGCCACATCGCCGCCTCGCTTTATCTGCCTAGAAGTTTGCGGAAATTGTCCGCGCCCATGCGGGCGAGTTCGCTCTGCGCCTGCCTCTCCAACGCTGCAAGCCCCGCCTTGTTGCGCTCCACGAAAAACGTCTTCGCCGTCGGCGGCGGTGCTTCCGCGCTCACGATTTCCGGCTCCACCACTTCCGCCTCCCAATGCCGCTTGCGCGGCGAAGCAAGTGCCGTAAGTTGCGTGCGCAAATCGGTTATTTCGGCATCGCGCATTTCCATCTCGCGCGCTGCCATAGTGCGCAGTTCGGCAACCTCCTGCCGGTGGCGGGATTTCAATTTCTCCACGCTCGCCTCCACCGCTTTGAGCGATGCGATGGTCGTGCGCTGCTTTTCGCATTCGTCGCGCGATGCCTCCAACTGCTTCTTATGGAACGCAGTCTCTTTGCGGCTCGCCGCAAGAAGTGCCTTTGCGTCTGCAAGTTCGCTGCGCGTGCGCTCGAGTTCGCTGCGCGTGGTCTCCAGAATCTTCTTGGCCTCCACCGCCGTCGCACGCAACGCTGCCGCTTCGGATTCCGCCTTCTGCGCCGCTGCTTCCGCCATCGCCCGTTTGCTTCCCTCCGCCTCGGACGTCGCTTTCTGGAGTTCGTATGCGTGCTGCCACTCTGCCGACTGCTGTAGCACGTCCGCCATCAGTGCGCCGTTGTGGTCGTCGCGATAGAGGCGGCATCCTTCGCTCAAACCGCCCTGCCGCAAAAGATCGTCCACCACCGCCCTGTGCGTTGGCCCGTAGAAACGCCCGGGTTCGTTCTCGATGACCCAATCCATTTCCAGTTCTGCCCGCAATGCGGCGAGCGACCAGTTTTTGAGGTCGTATGATATGCCGGCAAACGGCTCCACACGCCCGTCGCGCACCCATTCTTTTAGCGTATCAAGCCCTATCGGGCCGAAGATCTTGCCGTCGGAATTGCGCAGATACCAGGTTTGGGTGTCGTCGGCCATCAGTCGCGTCCGGTTGCCTTGCGGTATGCCGCAATGAGTTGGTTGGTGGAAGAATCATGCCCGAGCGTGGGCTTGCCGGCCGTGAGATCTGCCAGAACGCCCTTCGCAAGCACCTTGCCCAACTGCACTCCCCACTGGTCGAACGAATACACGTTCCATATCACGCCCTGCGTGAACACCTTGTGTTCGTAGAGTGCAATCAACGCTCCCAACGTGGCCGGGGTGAGTTCGTCCGCAAGCAACGTATTCGTGGGCTTGTTCCCCTCGAACGTCTTGAACGGCACCAGCCTCTCCGGGTCGCCGTCTTTGCGGCACTGCTCCGCAGTCTTGCCGAATGCAAGTGCCTCGGTCTGCGCAAAGAAATTCGCCATCAATTTGTCGTGATGGTCGCCCACGGGATTGTGCGTCTTGGAAAACCCTATGAAATCGCACGGGATCAAATGCGTTCCCTGGTGTATCAACTGGTAGAACGAATGCTGCCCGTTCGTGCCAGGCTCACCCCATTCTATCGGCCCCGTGGCGTATGGCGCGGGTGTGCCGTCTTTGCGGACGGATTTGCCGTTGGACTCCATGTCCATCTGCTGTAGATACGCCGGGAATCGTGCCAGATACTGGTCGTACGGCAACACCGCATAACTCTCCGCGCCGTAGCCGTTGGCGTAGAGTATGCCCAAAAGCGCAAGTATCACTGGCATATTGCGCGAGAAAGGTGCAGTGCGGAAGTGCCTGTCCATCAAGTAGTAGCCGCGCAGCATCTTGCGGAAATTCGCCGGCCCTATCGCAATCATCAGCGAAAGCCCAATCGCGCTCGGCATCGAATATCTGCCTCCCACCCAGTCCCAGAATCCGAACATGTTGGCGGTGTCTATTCCAAACTTCGCCACTTCCTCCGCATTGGTCGAAACCGCCACGAAATGGCTCGCCACCGCTTTCGCGTCTTTCAACTGCCCAATTAGCCAATCGCGCGCGGATTGTGCGTTCGTCATCGTCTCCTGCGTGGTGAACGTCTTGGATGCCACTATGAACAGCGTCTCCGCAGCCTTGACCTCTTTGAGCGTTTCCGCAAGGTGCGTAGCGTCCACGTTGCTCACGAAAAACGTCTTTATCCCGCGCTTGACGTATGGCGCAAGCGCCTGCGCCGCCATCGCAGGGCCAAGGTCGCTGCCGCCTATGCCTATGTTTACGATGTATTTTATCTTCTTACCGGTAAAGCCCTTGTGCTCGCCTTTGCGCACCTTGTCTGCAAATGCAGACATCTTGTCCAGCACTGCGCGCACGTCCCCCATCACGTCTTTGCCGTCCACGAAAATCTTTGCCGCCGGATCCACATTCCGCAGAGCCGTGTGCAGAACCGCGCGATTCTCCGTGGCGTTGATTTTTGCGCCCGTAAACATCTTTTCGATTTCTTCACGGAGATTGGCCGCATCCGCCAGCGCAAGCAGGGCTTTCATCGTGTCGCGGTCGATGCGGTTCTTCGAGTAGTCGAGGAGCCATCCCGCCGCCTTCACGGTGTATTTCGCCGCACGGCCTTCATCCGCCGCGAACAAGTCCTTTATCGTAGCCTTCTTCGAGGCTGCCACCGCCTCTGCAAGTTTCGATTCAAAAACCTTGTCGTCCATCTCTTACTCCGCCACAGGTGCTTCAACAGGCGCAGGTGCCTCCACGGGCACTTCCACAGCCGGTGCTTCCACGGCAGAGGGCTCCACAACAGGCACCTCAACAGCAGGAGCCTCCACCGCAGGTGCTTCCACCTCCGGCAATGCCGGCGTCTCCACCGCAGGCGCTGCAACGGGTGCCTCCGCATCCGGCACCGCCTCCTGTTCAGGCTCCGGCGCAACTACGCTCTGCGGCACCACAACGCTGTTTTCGCCCGCCATCACGCTCTTCGAGTGCGATACGGACGTAAGCCTTGCAAGCGCAAGCGTGTTGAGCAGGAACACCGTGCCAAGGACTACTGTCGCCTTCACAAGAACGTTCCCTGCATCCGCGCCGAACACCGCCTCGCCCATTCCTCCGCCGAACGCACCGCCAAGCCCACCCTCCTTGGGCTTCTGCAACATTACCACGAGCCCCAGCAACAGGCACGCAACGATTTCAACCACATACAGCAAACCAATCAAAAACGCCATTTCTTACTCCTTGCTTTTAAAATGCCAAATATCGCGCCGCTTCCCCCATCAGGGATCCACAAAAGTCAACGCGAGCGTATCCATGTCTATCCTGCGATAGTAGCAGTTGCGTGGTGCGCCGGCTTTGTTCTTGGTGTGGCAGATGCCGCCCCTGCACGGGCGCACGATATACAGCAGCGAATTCTGCTCGCAATTGACATACGCCTCCAAAAGGTCGAACGTCTCGCCGCTCGTCTCGCCCTTGAACCACAATTTGTTGCGGCTCGTGCTCCAAAGCACCAGTTTGCGCTTGGCGAAACTCTCGCGCATGGCAAACTCGTTCGTGTACGCCACGAGGATCACCTCTTTCGTGTCCGCATTCTGCACCGCCACGGGGATTACTCCAGGGTCGTGCGCCGCACCGCCACTGTCGCGGGTCGCCTTGACCTGCGCGCCGACCTTCTCAAGTTTCGTGAAGTCCAACTTCAATTCGGAAGTATCTTCTATTGTCGCCATAACGCGGCTAGTATATCAAATCTTGCACTTAAACGCAAGAATCATTTGCCCCCAGCGATTGCCCCGCAGTTTGCAGTGTGCAGTTTTTGTCAACGCAAAGCCGCAGAGATGCAAAGACACGAGAGATTTGCCATGTCGTGCATCGTTTGCCCCATATATGCGGTGTCTGCCCCCTGTGGGGACGCGGGTGTCTCGCCCGCGAAGGATTTGTTAATGCAATCAACGCAGAGGCGCAGAGATGCAGAGTAAGTGTGTACTGTGGGGACGCGGGCGTCTCGCCCGCGGCGGGTTTGCCGTGCGCAGTTATGGATGCACCGCGACAACTGCAAACTGCAAACTGCACACTGCAAACTATTTCGGGTAATCCAAAAATCCGGGATAAGGGTGTACCCCAGCGATTTCCGCAAGATAGCGTAGCCCGCAAGAGTGGGCACGGCAACGGAATTGCAATTCGTGCTACGGAGCAAGAATCTTCATGACATGCCGATATGCAAGCTCGACACGATCCTGCATATCGATGCCGTTTTCCCGCCAAATTTTAATTCTGTCAATCTCCTTGTATGTGTCTTGCGTATCTGCATTGCCAGGAACGAACTCGAATATCTTTATCGCATTATCGTCAAAGCCAACAGCCTTCTTTTCTGCTACAAGTTCCAACTTGTCGCCATCGTGCGCATAGGCGTAGGAACCCAATCGAATTTTCGCGTCCGGGCACGTCTCCTTTATCTTGTCGTGCAAGGCTTTGAGAAACACATTCCAGTTACGCCCCGTGATGTTCTTTTCCGTCCACATCATCAAAATCTCGTACGAGGTCTTTTCCTCTCCGCTTGTCCATCTGTACATCCCATACCGGTTCAGATGCATGGAGGTATATTTGATCAGATAATGCCGCCAATCATAGACATGGTTTTCATTGAGATATTGCTCAATGATTGCCTCGAGTTTGGCATTGTCGAACATCTCGTGCTTTTCGAGAAGTGCATTGAGCACCCTTTTTGTCGGCCCGATAAGATCGTGCCTGTTCCTGAATATCGACCGCCACGGAGTCTCCATACAGCCGGAACCGAACATAAACCTGTCCCGGACTTTCATGGAATAATCGCCGATTGTCAGCAGCGCCCTGTCCACCAGTGCCCAGTCGCATGAAAACAGCGACTCGAATTGCGATGCGTATTTGACATTTTCGATACCGATGGCACGGATTGCGCCATACAGCAACGTGTGGTCTTCAAGCGCGAACATATTAGCGGCATCGTCCGGATGTTCTGCCAGATGCAAAACCTTGGCGTGTTCCTCCACACGTTGATTGTAGCCGAATCCGCCGGCATCGGTCGCAGTGCTTATATCGCCAGTCTCAAGCACTTCTTCCGCCTGCATGAAGATGCGCGCGATGCTGTCGTCGCGTTCTCGCAATCCAAATTCAGAGCCTTTGATCAGGTTTACAATGATTCTTATGCGTCTTGCAAACTCTTCTTCGCTTATTTTATCTTTGTTCATCAAATAGAACACGAAGGAATAAAGCAATACGCTTCTCCCGATCGGGAACTTGCGGCGGTGTTCGCTTTCCCGCTCGGAATAATTCATGCAGCATTCTTCAAAAATGTTGGGCGAATCCGTCTCGCCTTTGCGGAAAGCCGCTATCAAGCATTTTCCGTCCACATGCCCGCTTATGGAGAGAAACCTGTCGAACAGCCCGTCAATGTCGATTCCCGTCCAGCAGTCAAACGCCCGCTCGATCCACAAAATGTCCTTGATGGCATCGGGATTGTCCGGACCAAACAGTTTCGATGCAAAATCAAAGATGTCGTCGTCGCCTCGCGTCCACCCTTTTTTGAAACGCACCGCATCGCACAGAAAACGAAAGTACTTCATGAATTTGGAATCGATACTGCCATGTTCGTCGTGGTATGGCCAGAATGTATAAGTCCAGTCGGTATCTATCTTTTTGCTTATGCGCTCCATCGCTTCCTGATCGAGTTCCGCGATCCGGCTTTCCCATTCGGCCTTAAAGTGCTCGAATTCCGTCAATGCTTTCCCGCGTGAGTTCATCTTGATGTACAACTCGTCCGTCAAGTCCATGACCTTGATCGGCAGGAAATAAAACGATATGGCACCGGCTTTAAGATTGCGCCAAATCCCCGAAGTGGCCTCGAATCTGCAATGTATGTCATCTATCATCTGGAGCATCGACTTGATTGTCGGATCGTGTTGCCAATCAATCGGCATCCAGTCTTGGTCGGCAATATCGTTCGACAAGGGATGTGCAGAGAAGTCGGGCGAGAAATCTACCAGCCGCCGGCAGAACTCCCGGGCGCTGTATCTTGTCGCGTATGAGAAATTTCCGAGGAATGCCGTCTCGTCCAAAGGGATGTTCTCATGCCGCGAAACATACCAGTGCAGAAGAAACAGCGTCGTTAAACGCTGTTGCCCGTCCAACGGTACCAGTTTGCCGGTTGCATCGATGTCTCCATATATGAAATCAAGCGTTATTGGCCGGGACGCACCTGTCGCAGCATCATAAAGCGCAGCGAGAAATCGTTTGCGTATACGCTTTACTTCAACCGAATTCCGTCCTTGCGCGTAATCGCGCTGAATGGCGGGAATCTCGATGCATCGCAGCGGATGTTCGTCCGCCGTCTGCTCACCGCCCGCCGCAAACAAGTCGATTAATGTATGCTTCCGCGCAAGTGCCATGTCACACCTCCTCGCTGTTGACAGACATGAACGGAGAGAGTTTTTCTACAATCGCATTTATATACGCTTCGCGATCTTTCTCGCCCCAGAAATGCACTTGGTTGTCGGCCGAAGGCGTATAGTATTTGAGAAACACCATCTTCGTGCAGTAAGGGATGAACGCACCCTTGCGATCCATATCCACAATACAGTTGCGCTTTACATCGAAAGTCGAGTTTCTCAACGCGGCATTGTCGCCTTTTGCCAAAAGCGCCATATTGGAAAGGGAATGCAGATATTCCAGATCGCCTCCGTCGGAAAGTTTAGCGACAACTCTGTCGAACAGATCGGCGAAGCTCGAACTTGTCAACCTGTAATCCGCCGAACAGCAAGTTGCCACTTCATTTATCAGCGCATCTTCTTCCCCGGTTGGATATACCGCCTTTAGCGACGGCAGATGCATCTTGAGCCATTCTTTTTGCAACTCCATCGTTCTCAAGCCTTGCGACTGCTGCGCATGGATATGCTCCAGACTCCATTCGGCCGTATTGTATTTGCCGAATGGGAAACGCTGATAAATATTCTCTGCAAGGATGGATTCGATATTGAAAAGCAACAGCAATCTGCCGATGACCTCTCTTTCTCTGGCCTTGTCGTAGCTCAATTCGATATAGTCGGCTATGCTTTTTGCATCGATGTCAATCGAACGTTTTATTCTCTCGTCAAGGCAATTGACAAATTCCGATTTTCGCTTGCCGTTCGCAATATCGAAGATGTCTGCCATGCATGCGCTTCCGGAGGAAATCAAGTAGCCTATTTTATGGTAATATCTATTGTCTTCGTACCACTCTTTGATGCGCAGAAATTTATTTACGATTTCGTCCCAGCACTTTTTCACCGTCTCCGTCTTGATTCTGTCGGCAAACCAGAAGAATGTGTAATACTCCTCCGGCTCGTCGGGCTTCTTCCCGGCCATCAAGTCAAAAAGCAACTCGATGCGGGTGGGATATTTGTCCGGAGTTTCCTTTGTAAGAAAGTACCACAGCTCGTCATTGCCGGAATTCAGTTGCTTTTCCATGCTGTCCCATTGCATGGACATTTCCAGCCTTGTGCGGTATGTTTCATCGCTTTTCGAACCGTCTTGCAGGAACAGAGCCTTGATCAGTTCCGCATTGGTCAATTTGATCCTTCCGATATTCAAACGCGTGAACATCTTGTTGGAATCTTCATCCGATCCGGCTTCGTACCATATCACCTTCAAGTGCTCGACCATATACGAATACAACTTGTTCTGTCCCGCCCCGATCTTGTTTGCATCGTTTTCAAAAACTCGCTTGAACCAGGCATCGATATATCTTCCGGCGTTGTATATATGCCAGAAGTCGATATGGTCTTCGGCACCTTCTTCTGTCATGTTGTCGAGGAATCCTGCCGTATCAGGCCGCGTTTCATATTCAAGCGTAAAGTTGAGCTGCAGCCATTGCACGGCGTTTCTCTTCATAAACGAAAGTAAAATGTAAATCGTGGTCAGTCTTTGCTGCCCGTCGATCAATTCGTATCTTGGCGTTTCACCATCTGGCGGAAGTTTCTTCAATACGATAGGCTGAAGCCAGTAATCGGTAACCTTGTCTGATGCCATTGCTCTTGATATGTCGTCGAGTAGCGTTTCGACCTGTTGCTTGCCCCACCTGTAGCCTCGTTGGTAGTGCCGAACGACAAAACAACCCTTTATTTCGGAAATCTTCTTATCAGCGAGAATAACTTCGGTATCCATCGTCTATGCTCCCAGTGTCGTCCGTGAAATGCTGCATCACCCGGTAGGTGTTCGTCTCCGCCCCGGTGAACGGCAGATGCACCGCATCATGCGGAAGTTGAGCAAGCGAAATCTCTTCCATCGCATAGTAGAGATGGTCTTCGCCCGTCACCGCACTGCGGAGGGTAGTCTTGCCGTTTCTGTCCGTCACGGAAAGCAATCTACAGCATGAATAGGAATTTGTCAATACCGAGCACGCTTATCCCGGAAAATCTGGGATAAGCGTGCGTATGAGAGGCATCTTGACATATCTGAAGACCTTATCTATGAGTTTGCGACAATCGAATTCCTTTAATCGTTATGTCGTCGTTTTCGCCCCAGTCGTTGCTCCCATTAGGACCTGCAGACCATATATACAAGTTTTCAATCTTGCATCCATCGACTGAAGGATGATCTGTCACAATAGCTTGATTATTACCATCATATGCGAAAAAAACATTTCCCCACGGATCAATCAACACCTCCGCGCCGTAGCGATTCCCATATTTAAGCCAGCTTCGGCATCGTGCATTATGGCTA
>JAFVCR010000048.1 GCA_017479035.1 Kiritimatiellia bacterium
GGCGCGGATCCTTCTCGCCGATATTGGAATCGTGCTTTGGCACCTCCACATAGAACCATTTTCCCCCGTTTACCTGCACTTCCACACCCAATCCCAACCCCGGCCAGAGTGCAAAATCGGGCAGAAACTGCAAAATCAAGTCTTTTTTCGCCGATTTCCGGGAATTATCCCCCTCCTCTACCTCGAAAACATACTCCACCTCCGCGCCTTCCCCCACGCCCGGCTTCACTGGCAACAGGGTAATTGCGCGATTTGACGTGCCAAGACCCTTCACCGCCTTCCATTCGCCGCCGTTTGCGGCAGCCGATTTTTCAAAATCCGCCGCATCTTTCAACGGTTTTTCCTCTCCGCCGCCCCAATATGCCGTGGCGTAGTAGTCTTTACGCCCATCCGGCGGCTCGTTCCACGCCCACTGCATTTGGGTGGACCAGCGGTTTTTGGTGTTTTCGTTCACCACATCCGGCCAAAAACCGCTCCATTCCCCGCCGAAAATCGTATCAAAACGCCGCTCGAGACCCTCGAAAACCTCCAAAACACGTTCTTTTTGCCAATTTTCGAGATGTGCAATGCCGGCGTTTGCAAGGAAAAGCGTCTGGAAACCCACCGTGCGATAAAGTTCATCCTTCACCGCCGGGTCGTCTATCGCGCCCTCCAATACGCCATAATTCGCAATAAGTGCCTTATATCGCTCCAAAAGCGCGGTTTTGACGTTCAAAGGGAGATTCTCCGACCACTGGACGCACATATGCTCCGGCTTGCGGATGAAGCCGAGGTTGAAATACTCGCCCAGCAAACGAACCGTTCCGCGCTGCCATGCTTCATCCGTGGACGGAAAATTCTGCGCAACCCATCCTGCGAGGATTTTTTCCTGCACGTCCTCCTCCTCCATCCATTTGTCGGGGTCGGCGGCAAAGCGTCCAAGTGCGTAAACTAGGATTTCGGCCTGGAAAACATCGCCCGCGTTCACCATCCATACGTCGCGTGTATCGTTGGCGGCGCATTTGGCCACGAGTTCGTACCACATGAACGCCGGCGGCGTGGTGCAGATGTTGAGATACCCGTGCGGCCGCCCCCAATATGAAATATGCCAATAAATCCCGCCGCCGTAGCCACTGCATTGCGGGCCGCCCAATCTGCGAATGTAGCCGAAATTGTCGTTCGTCCACATTATCGTGGTGCCTTTCGGCACTTTCAGCCCGGCGTTGAAAATTGGCAAAACCTCTTTGTATGGAATAAAAAGTTTTGGCGCATCGCCCGCGCCGGCCTTCTCCAGCATTGCGCATTGGGCGGCAAAAACGTCTTCGAGGACGGCGATTTTTTCTTCTACCGTGTTGCCATCGCTCATTTTGCCGTCGTGGATGCCGCGCATGCCTATCGTCCACAAAACATCGTTCGTGGCGTAGCGGTCCACGGCCCATTGCCAGTAGTCCTGCATGAAGTCCTTGTGCTTCGTCCAAGACCACTTTTTCTTGTCGGCCTTTGAGAGATAGCAGTTGTTGCGCAGCATAGGTTCGCAATGGCTGGTGCCCACGCAAATGCCGTGCTTGGCGGCCGTTTCCATGTTTTCGGGGCGCGAAACGAACTCGTATCCGCCTTCGTGCATGGCCGGCCATATCAGATTGAGGCCGTTTTTCTCCATGAGCGCAAATATCTTTTCGTATGCGCCTACGCCGATTTGCTCGTCTTTGCCGAAATGCTTTTCCGCCCACGGCCGCAGCGACCAGTCCTCGTCGTTAATGAATATGCCGCGATATTTCACCGCTTCGCCCGCATAGGCATAGACGGCAAACCCCAACGCAAAACCGATATTCGCAAACCGCATTTTCATGACCCTGCTATACTACTATATATAATACGCGCGCGCAACTGGAAAATACGCACGCGCCGTTGCACAATCCCGAAAAACGAAAATGCAGGCCGCCAATGGCGAACCTGCATTTTTTCGCGTCTTGCGGACGCTGCGCTTTAGGCCTGGGCGAGTTTGCCGTCGGACCCGAGAACGTTTACGATCTTGTGGATGTACATCTTCTTCATGTTGTCGCGCGCGGGTGTGAGATACTGGCGCGGATCGAAGTGATCGGGATGCTCGGCAAAGTGCTTGCGGATTGCAGCAGTCATTGCAAGGCGGCTGTCGGAGTCGATATTGATCTTGCAAACTGCGCTGCGGGACGCTTCGCGGAGTTGTTCCTCGGGTATGCCCACCGCATCGGGGAGCTTGCCGCCGAACTGATTGATGGTGTCGACCTCGTCCTGCGGGACGGAAGAAGAACCGTGCAGAACGATCGGGAAGCCAGGAAGCTTCTCTTCGATCTGATGGAGGATGTCAAACGCCAAAGGCGGCGGGATGAGTTTGCCGGTTTGGGGGTCGCGCGTGCACTGCGCCGGCGTGAACTTGTATGCACCGTGCGAAGTGCCAATGGAAATCGCCAGCGAATCGCAGCCAGAACGCGTGGAGAAGTCGATAACCTCCTCCGGCTTGGTGTAGTGCGATTCCGCAGCGGAAACTTCATCCTCCACGCCGGCGAGAACGCCAAGTTCCGCCTCGACCGTCACATCATACTGGTGCGCGTAGTCCACC
>JAFVCR010000009.1 GCA_017479035.1 Kiritimatiellia bacterium
CCACGAAGTTTTTAAGCCGCGAAGCGGCGAAAGAATACAGACGGGGGTGAAGCGCAGCGTAACACCCGGGCGGCAGAATATGCTTCTTCACGCACTCTTGACGTGGACGAGACACCCTTAAAATAGTTTGCAGTGTGCAGTTTGCAGTTTGCAGTTGTCGCGCTACGTCCATAACTGCACACTGCAAACCCTCCGCGGGCGAGACGCCCGCGCCCCCACAGTACACACTTACTCTCGAATCTCTGCGCCTCTGCGTTGATTGCATTTTCAAACTGCAAACTGCACACTGCAAACTGCAAACTACTGCGGCCTGCACATTGTTTTGACAAATCGCGGGAAAGTTGCTATAATTTCCGTGCAAGATGAAACGGTGCATCGATATAATCCTTGTTTTGGCATCCGCACCCCTGTGGGTGCCGGTGCTTCTTGCCGTTGCCGCCGCAGTCCGCGCCAAACTTGGCAGCCCCGTCCTCTTCCGCCAGCAACGAGCCGGCCTGCACGGCCGCGCCTTTGAAATGGTAAAATTCCGCACGATGCTTCCCGGCTCCGCACCCGATGCCGAACGCATCACCCCGTTCGGCGATTTCCTGCGCCGCACCAGCCTCGACGAACTCCCCGAACTGCTGTTGGTTCTCGCCGGCAAGATGGCGCTCGTAGGCCCGCGCCCGCTACCCGTCAGATACCTCCCCCGCTATTCGCCCTGCCAGATGCGCCGCCATGAAGTGCGCCCAGGCATCACCGGATGGGCTCAAGTCAACGGACGCAACGCGCTCTCGTGGGAAGACAAATTCCTCATGGACGTATGGTATGTGGAGCACCGCTCTCTGCTGCTGGACGCAAAAATACTTTTCAAAACCGTTTCCGCCGTGTTTTCGCGCCGGGGCATCCGCGCCGAAGGCGAAGCCACGATGGGAGAATTTCTAGGAGGACAGCAATGACTCGCGACATAATGATTGTTGGCGCGGGCGGATGGGGCCGCGAGGTCGCATGGACGCTCGAGCGCATAAACGCATACGGCGGCCCCGCGCCTACGTGGAACATCCTCGGCGTAGCGGATGACGACCCCGCCAAAGGCAAGGGCAAAGGTTCGATGGAGGGCTACCCCTACCTCGGCACGCCCGAAGAGGCTTCGCACGACTACCCCGGCGCAAAAGTCATCATAGCCATTGGCGACAACGCCGTGCGCGAGAAAATCTACCGCCGCCTGCGCGGGCACGATTTCCCGGCCATTATCGACCCCAGCGCAGTGGTGGCACCCACGGTGGATCTGCGCCACGGCGTGTACGTAGGCGCACTCGCGGTGATTTCCGTAGGCTGCAACATCGGCAAGTTCGTGATCGTCAACACACGCGCCGGCGTCGGGCATGACTGCACGGTGGACGACTTTGCGCAACTCTGCCCTGGTGCTACGATGAGCGGGCACTCCTTCCTCGGTGCGCACGGATACATGGCCACCAATTCCTGCCTTGTTCCAAACGTCAAAGTGGGTGCGCACGCGCAGATCGCCGCCGGCACACCGGTCTTCGCCGATGTCCGCGAGGGCGAAACTCTCTCCCCGTTCGGAACGCTGAAAGCGTAACCCCCCTCTGCGGTTTGCATTTGCGCCGATGCGCGGATGCAAACCGCAAAACAAACACAATCCCGCCATGTCGTTGAGGATGACATTTCACGGTGCGGCGCATACCGTCACGGGATCGATGCATCTCGTGGAAGCCAACGGTTTGCGGATTCTTCTCGACTGCGGTCTCTACCAAGGGCATCGCAAAGAAGCATTCGAGAAGAACCGCAACCTCCCCGTCGATGCGGCATCCATCGATGCCGTGATACTTTCCCATGCGCATATCGACCACGCGGGAAACCTCCCCCAACTCGTGCGGCACGGCTTCAGAGGCAAAGTCTACGCACGCCCCGCCACATGTGATCTTGCAGGAATCCTCTTGCGCGACTCCTGCTTCCTCCAACAGCGCGACCTTCTCTACATCAACAAACGCCGCGCCGCGCAAGGCAAGCACCTCTTCGAGCCGCTCTACGAAGAATGCGACGTTGACCTCTTGATGAGCCTTTTCGAGCCCGTGCCGATGAAGCGCATATTCGATCTCGGCAGAGGCGTGAATGCCGTTTTCCACAACGCCGGCCACATTCTCGGCAGTGCCATCACCCAACTTGACATTTCCGGCGGCCACCCGCACCGAATTCTTTTTTCCGGCGACATTGGCCAGCCCGACCAACCCATCCTCCGCCACTACGAATGCCCCGAAGGCGCGGACATAGTGATAATGGAATCCACTTATGCCGACCGCGTCCATCCCTCCGGGGACGATGTGGCCGGGCGTCTCAAATGCTTCATGGAAGCCATCTGCCAGCAAAAGGCGAAACTTCTCATCCCCGCATTTTCCGTAGGTCGCACGCAGCAGATCCTGTATTACCTCTCCCGTCTGCACGATGCCCGCCGCCTGCCCAACATCCCTGTGTATATCGACTCCCCCCTCTCCGCAAAGGCCACCGCCATCTACCGCCAGCACCGCGAATGCTGGAACGACGATGCCGCAGACCTCCTGCGCGGCGGCATAGACCCTCTCTCGCTGCCGAATCTGCACTTCGTGGAAACGCCGGAAGAATCCTTCGCCCTAGACCGCTCCGAAGGCCCGATGGTGGTAATCGCGGCAAGCGGAATGTGCGAAGGCGGCCGAGTAGTCCACCACCTCAAAGCAATGGCACCAGATCCCACGAATATCATTCTTATCGTAGGCTTCCAGGCTGAAGGCACCCTCGGCCGCCGCGTAGTAGACGAAATCACCCCCCTGCGAATGCTGGGCGAAGAGGTCAACCTCCGCGCACGCGTCCACACTATCAATGCCCTTTCCGCCCATGCAGACCGCAATGGTCTTCTCGATTGGTTCGACGGCGTGAACGCGGCAAAAACCGTCAAACACGCATTCGCCGTTCATGGCGAAACCGATCGCGTCGAGATGATGGCAAACATGCTTGTCGACCACGGTGCACCAC
>JAFVCR010000049.1 GCA_017479035.1 Kiritimatiellia bacterium
CACTGCACACTGCACACTGCAAACTGCGGGGTAAGGGTGTGACGTGGCGGCAGTTTGCAAAAAAGGGCGGAATATGGTATAATTGCATTCTGCCAAGGTGCAAACGAGGAATTTGGCCATGAAAACTATCAGAGACTTGTTCGACGAAGCGGTGCGGGAGAGACCCGATGCCGTGTTCCAGCGTTTTCACGACGGCAATGGATGGGCAGTGCGGACGTTTGCGGATGTGCGCAAGCGTGTGGAGCGCGCGGTGGCGGCGGTGGAGGCATTGGCAATCGCGAAGGGGGATCGCGCGGCAATAATGATGGAGAACTGTCCGGATTGGCAGGTATTGTATCTTGCGCTTGCGGGGCAGGGGATAACGGTGGTGCCGGTGGATCCGAAATTGCGTGCGGGAGAGGTAAGGCACATACTGAAAGACTCCGGAGCGAAGGCTATATTTATGGGGGAAAAGCAGTGTGAGACAGTGGAGGAGGCTGCGGAAGGCATTGAAGGGCTTACGAAGATAGCGGACGTGCAGAGGCGCATAGACGATGTGGGGGAAGAAGAGGCTGCTGCGGCGGGCGTGCGATACGACGAGCGCAAGCCGGCACCGGAGGATCTTGCATCGCTGATCTACACGTCCGGCACTACGGGCAGGCCGAAGGGTGCGATGCTGACGCATGCGAATTTTGCATCGAACGTGGAGGAGACGTTGAAGCGGGTGCCGTTCTACGATACGGACAGTTTCCTCAATGTGCTGCCGCTGTTCCATGCATTCAGTTTCACGGGGAACTTTCTGCTGCCGCTGGCGGTGAAGGGAGAGACGGCGTTCATAAGATCGTTGCGGACGATAGCGGACGACATGCTGGCGGTGAGGCCTACGATATTGCTGTCGGTGCCGCTTTTGGCGGAGAAACTGTATGCACGCATAGATACGCAGATACGCAAATCCGTTTTGACGCGAGGGCTGTTCATGTTGTCGTCCGCGCGGAAATACATCTCGCGCAAGATAGTGGAACGTTTCGGCGGGCGCATGAGGCTTATAGGAATAGGCGGCGCGCCGACGAGCATAGAGACACTTGAAGGATTCCGCAAGATAGGGCTTTTCGTGCTGGAGGGGTATGGCATAACGGAATGTGCGCCGGGAGTGGCGTATCCGGATCCGGAGAAGTTCGTGCCGGGGACGGTGGGGCCGATTCTCGAGGGCATGGATTGGAAGATAGTGGACAAGGACGAGCATGGCGCGGGAGAGTTGTATCTGCGCGGACCCAATGTGATGAAGGGTTATTGGAACAATCCTGAACAGACGGCGGCGGCGTTCGACGAAGAGGGCTACTACAAAACCGGCGACATCGTGCGGCTTGACAGCGCGGGCAATGTGAAAATCTGCGGGCGCACGAAGGCGTTGATAGTAAACCGCGAGGGGAAGAACATATATCCGGAGGAAATCGAACGCGCACTGGAGCACGCGCCGCTGATAAAAGACGCGATAGTGGTGGGCTACAAGGTGGGCAACGACCCCGGTGAACACGTAGGCGCGATAATAGTGCCCGACGAAGAGGCGGTGCAGAGGCATCTCAAGGATGAAATACTGACGCGAGAGGATTTAACGGCGTTCATAGTGGAATATGCGCAGGGAGTGTGCCGCGCCGCCGTGGCGGACTACAAGCAGCCGCGCAAGTTCGAGGTGCGTTTCGAACCGCTGGAGCGCACAAGCACGATGAAGGTGAGGCGCGTGGTGTATGCGGGTGCGTTGGACGAAGCGGCGGCGGCCGCCGCGCCGCAGCCGAAGACGATTGACGACATAAAAGCGGAACTCCGGGCAACGGTGCTTTTGCCGTCGGACATAACCCTTGAAGACAGGCGCAACTGAAAGGGACGAATGGATACCAATGCCAGAGAGTGCGCGGCGCGGTGCGGCATAGAGTGCTTGAGCATCGTGATGCCGTGCTACAAACTCGCCGGCAGAGCGGGCAGGAACGTTTTGGAAGTGCGCGATTACATGCGCACGCTGGGCGTGCCGTTCGAGGTGGTGCCGGTGGACGACGGCTCGGGAGACGGCACGGCGGAAGAGTTGCGCGCAGTGGCAGGCGATGGCGTGAAGCCTGTATTGCTGGCGCAGAACGGAGGCAAGGGGAATGCGCTGCGCGAAGGCGTGGCGGCATCGCGAGGTTCGTACATCCTGCTGCTGGACGGAGACCTCGATCTTGCGCCGGAGATGCTGCCGCGTTTTTTCGAGGCGATGGAAAAGAATCGCGCGGACATAGTGGTGGGGTCGAAGCGGCATCCTGAAAGCGTGGTGGATTATCCGTGGCACAGGCGCGTGGCGAGCGCGGTGTATTTTGCATTTGTGCGAATGCTGGCGGGGGTGGAGGTCAGCGATACGCAAGCGGGCATGAAACTGTTTCGGCGCAGCGTGCTAGAACGGACGCTTGCGAAAATGCTCGTCAAGAAATATGCGTTCGATCTGGAATTGCTGGCGATAGCATGCGAAGACGGCGCGAAAATAGCCGAAGCACCGGTGGAGCTGCGGTTCAAAGGCACGTTTGGATGCCTGGCGCCGCGCACGGTGTTCGACATGACAAAGGATACGCTGGCGATTTTCTACCGGCTGCGCATTCTGCACTACTATCGCCATGCCGCAGTGCCGCCGCCGCTTGCAAAAAAGCCGTTTTTCACGGTGGTGATAGCATGCCCGAAACCCAGCGACTGGCTCCGGGAATGTCTTGATGCGCTTGCGGGGCAGACGTTCAAGGATTTCGAGGTGATCGTGCTGCCGGACTTTGAATGCGAAATCGATGCGGCGGCGAACGTGCGCGTGATACCCACCGGCAAGGTGCGGCCGGCGGAGAAGCGCAACACGGGCATTGCCGAGGCGAAGGGCAACGTGGTGGCGTTCATAGACGACGATGCGTATCCTGCGCCGGACTGGCTCGCACGCGCATCGATATATTTCGGCGACGAGACGATAGGCGGAGTGGGGGGGCCGGGGATAACGCCGCCGGGGGATTCTTACCTTGCGAAAATAGGCGGCAGAGTGTATGAAAATCCGTTCGTGGGCGGTGCATACCGCTACCGCTATGTGGCTGGGACGATACGCCGCGATGTGGACGATTATCCGTCGTGCAATCTTTTCGTCCGCACGGAAATACTGCGTGCGATAAACGGCTACCGCACGGATTTCTGGCCAGGAGAGGACACGTTGCTGTGCGAAGACATCGTATACAAACAAGGGAAGCGGATAGTATACGACCCTTGGACGATAGTGTACCATCACCGCCGTAAGATATTCATGCCGCATTTGCGGCAGTTGACGCGTTATGCGCTGCATCGCGGATATTTTGCAAAGCGGCATCCGAAAACGTCTTTCAAACTTGCATACTTTCTGCCGTCGGCATTGTTTTTGTATGCGATATTCGCGGCGGGGATATGGTTTGCGCCTGTGCCGTTCGCGGTTGCGGCGGCATGTTCGGCACCGATGGCGGTGTATTTTATTTTGATCGCGGCGACATCGTTCTCGTTGAATCCGGCAACGTGGCTGCTGACGGTGGTTGCGATTTTCGCGAGCCATGCGGGATACGGTGCGCGTTTCCTGGCGGGGTTGTGTTCGCGCAGGATGCCGTGCGAATACATCGGCAAGGATCATGCGTGCAAATAGCGTTCCGGCTTGTTGCAAAAGGTGAATTTCTGTTTGCGTTTTGGCGGTGATTGTGATAGAATAACCCAAAAATGTTCGAATTTCTTGTGAAAAAGTTTGCCAAACCGCGCAAGCCCGTGATCTGCGAGCGTGCGCAGCATTGCATTTCGCGCAAGAATATCGACCCGGACGCGCTGAAAGTGCTCTACCGCCTATCGAAACTCGGTTATACGGCATATCTCGTGGGCGGAGGCGTGCGCGACCTTCTGCTGGGGCGCAAACCAAAGGATTTTGACGTAGGCACGAACGCCACTCCAAAGGAAGTGAAGAGAGCGTTCTGCAATTGTTTCCTAATCGGGCGGCGCTTCCGCCTGGCGCACATAAAATACGGGCAGAATATAATAGAGACGGCAACGTTCCGCAAGAATTCGCAGACGGTGGGCGAGATAATAGAGCATGCGGCGGAGGGGCCTTTCGACGACAATACATGGGGCACGCCGGAGACGGATGCGTTCCGCCGCGACTTTACGATAAACGGGCTTTTCTACGACATCAACACGTTTGCGGTGATAGACTACGTGGGCGGGCTTGACGATCTAAAGAGCCACTTGATACGTTCGATAGGCGACCCCATGATACGTTTCCGCGAAGATCCCGTGCGCATGATGCGTGCGATACGCTTCGCCTGCAAACTGGGCTTCGAGGTCGAGAAGGGAACGTGGAAAGCGATGCTGCGTCTGCACGGGTGCATTCTTTCCGCATCGGTGCCGAGGCTGTGCGAAGAGGTTTATCGCTTTTTCGGGCTGGGGGCGAGCGAGATGGCGTTCCGCATGGCATGGAAGTGTGGAATGCTAGGAGATCTGCTACCGGAGCTTGCGGCGTTCATCGACATGGACGGCAGGAATTCTAGCGAGGTGTGGAAGTATCTGCGAGCGTTGGACGAGTTCGAGAAGAGCGACCGCGTCCAGCGTGGGCCGGAGTTCAACGCGGTGCGCAGCGCGGTGCTGCTGCTGCCGCTTGCGAGGGCAACGACCCCGGTGGATGCTATGAAGATGATGCAGCGGCAGTTGAAGATACCGAAGGTTTCCTATTTCGAGGCGCTGTCGCTATTGGAAAGCGCAAAGACGTTCGCGCGCATGCCTGGCAAGAACGCGAAGAGGTATCTTGGGCGGAGGGACACCGCTCTGTATATGATTTTCAACGAAATCGCGGCGAAGGCCGAAGGGCGCGGCAATGATGCCGTGGCCGAGGCTTGGAGATCGCTTGCGAGCAAATCATCGGACAGCGGGACGAACGATGCGGTTCGCCCGCCGAAACTACCCAGAAGGCGAAACAACCATGAGCAGGAAAACCAAAATTGACAATGCAAAAAAGGCGGAGACTCCGGCACCGGCGAGGACGGAGGAACTGCCCGCGCTCGTGAAACAGGTGCCCGACTTGCTGCCGCTCTACGATTGGTGGAAAAAGGAAGGCACGAGCACGCTGACGTGCATTCTCGTGGCGGTGGCGGCGGTGTGCGCGGTCAAGATCTACAAGAGCCATGCGCAGAGCCGCGATGCAAAGGGTGGAGCGACGCTTGTGGAGCTTTCGCAGCCGAACGGGGTGGACACGCCCGATGCGATAAGGGAGACGGCGGAGTTCGCGGATGCGCTGGCGGACAATTCGTCCAGCAAAGCGGCCACGGCACTTGCGCTGCGCTTGGCGAAGAAATACTATGACGAGAGTGATTTTGAAAACGCGCTTGCGGAATACGAGGCGATTGAAAAGCGCGTAGAAAAGAACGATCCGTTCTACGGGTTTGCGCAGGCGGGCGTGGCGTTTTCGCTCGAAGGGCTCAAGCGCTACAGCGAGGCTAGCGAGAAGTTCGCCGCGATTGCCGGAGATGCCAGCGCATTCACGTTTGTGGCCAAAATCGGTGCGGCGCGCACGCAGGGGCTTGCCGGAGACAAGGATGGCGCGGTGGCCGCGCTCGAGGCGTTGAAGGCCGGGGCAAGCGATTTTGAGAAGTCGCGCATCGAAAGCGAAATCGACCTCGTAAAGAGGTTCGACCCGGAGGCGAAGAGCCTTTTGGCGGCGGTGGACAATACGGATCTGTTCGCAGCGGCGGACGTGGCGGCTGCCGCGATCGAAGGCGAAAAAAGCGATGCGCCGGAGCTGCCCGCAGTGGAAGAGGCTCCTGCAGCAGCAGAAGAGGCTCCTGCAACCGAGGCTGCGCCGGCGGCAGAAGAAAAGGTCGAGTGAATTTCCGAAACCAAGTTGACGTGATTCAAAGGAACGAATCAAGATGAGCAAGTATGTAGATCGCGTACTGAAAGAAACGGTAGCGAAGAACCCCAACCAGCCTGAATTCATCCAGGCGGTCGAGGAAGTCCTTACCACCCTCGACCCAGTGTTGAAGGTGCATCCCGAATACGAGCGCAACGCCATTCTCGAGCGCATGGTGGAGCCGGAACGCGTTATCATGTTCCGCGTGCCGTGGGTGGACGACAAGGGCATCGTGCGCGTCAATCGCGGCTACCGCATCCAGATGAACAGCGCAATAGGTCCGTACAAAGGCGGGTTGCGTTTCGACCCCACGGTGAATCTTTCGGTGCTAAAGTTCCTCGCGTTCGAGCAGGTGTTCAAGAACTCCCTCACCACGCTTCCG
>JAFVCR010000050.1 GCA_017479035.1 Kiritimatiellia bacterium
AACTGCACACTGCAAATCCTCCGCGGGCGAGACGCCCGCGTCCCCACAGTACACAGTGGGGGTTGACATTGCTAACAAGAACTACAAACCGCAAACCCTCCGCGGGCGAGACGCCCGCGTCCCCACAGTACACACTTACTCTCGAATCTCTGCGTCTCTGCGTTGATTGCATTTGCAAACTGCAAACTGCACACTGCAAACTGCAAACTACTGCGGGGGATAAGCGTGCGGCTTGCGCGGTATTGAAATGCCGATGTGTTTGTGGTAGAATGGACGCATGAAAATCATGCAATTGGTGCCTGCTATGGAGCAAGGCGGAGTGGAGCGCGGCATTGTGGAAATGAACCGCGAGATAGTCGCCGCAGGGCACGTGAACTACGTGGTCTGCGCCGGCGGAAGGCTTTGCGATACGCTCACGAAGGACGGTGCCAATGTGATTTGCTGCGACATCAAAAGCAAGAACATTCTCACATTTTTCCATCGTGCGCGCGAGTTGCGCAAGATACTCGAGGCCGTGCAACCCGATGCGGTGGTGGCGCATTCGCGCCTTCCTGCATGGCTTTTCCTGCGGGCGAACCGCAACCTCGGCATTCCTTGGGTGTCTTTCGCGCATGGTGCAAATTCCGTGTCGCCCTATTCGCGTGTGATGACGAAAGGCTCGCTTGTGGTAACGCCCTCGCAATACATTGCGGACTATCTCAAGCAGCACTATCCCGCGCATGTCGACCCCGCTCGCATACGCGTAATTCCGCGTGCGATCGACCGTGAACGTTTCGACCCTGCCAGGCTCGATGCCGCATTCGTTGCCGCCAAACGCGAGGAATGGGGGCTTGCCGGACGCTACGTGGTGATGGGGCTTGGCCGCATCACGCAATTGAAAGGCTACGATACGCTCGTTGCGGCGGCATCGCTTCTGCACGGCAAAATTCCCTCGCTCAAACTGGTGATCGTGGGCGAGGCCGAAGAAAAACGCCGCGATGTGGAAAGCGCATTGCGCAGCCAGGTGGCTGCGCTTGGCATGGAAGAGCATGTGGTGTTCGCGGGCAACCAGCAGAAAGTGGCGGAGTGCCTTTCCTTGGCGGACGTGGTGGCAAGTTCCAACATTAAAAAGCCCGAAGCGTTCGGCCGCTCTATGGCCGAAGCACTTGCCATGTCAAAGCCCGTGGTGGCCACGGCGTTTGGTGGCGCGCTTGAAATAGTGCAAGACGGCGTGAACGGATTTCTCGTGCCGGAGGCGAATGCCGATGCGCAAGGTTTCGCCGATGCCATATACAAGGTTTCGCAGACAAAGTTTGGAGACCTTCGCACGCCCGCTATCGAGAAATTCTCGTTCGAGCGCATGGTGGCGCAGTCGCTTGCGGTTTACGGCGAACTTGCGGAGATGCGGCGCAGATGAAAATACTGTACGTAATATCCGGCATGGGTGCTGCGGCCGGCACGAGCGTGTTCGCCGGCGAAGTGGCATCCGAACTCGCACGGCAGGGTCACGAGCTGGCAATCGCTTGCAGCAACTACGCAAAAGAAGGTCGCTATCCGGTGGATCCGCGAGTGGAGATTTTGTCGATTTCATCCGCTCTCGAGCGCGGCGGATGGGATGTTGCGCACATCCATGCATTGTGGGAGCCCGTGTTGCACTTCGCCGCGCGAGCCTTGCGCAATGCGGGCGTGCGCATCGTGTGGAGTCCGCACGGTATGCTCACCGAATGGGCGATGAACAACCGCAAATGGAAAAAACTCATCGCATGGCATCTTTACCAAAAGCGTGATCTCGCGCGTGCGGACGTGCTCCACGCCACCGCGCAGGACGAAACGGCGGACATACGCCGCATGGGGCTTGCCAACAAAGTAGAGGTGGTGCCGCTCGGCGTGGAAACGCCAAAGGGCGAGCCTCCTGCAAAACACGGCGGCAAATACATCCTCTATCTGGGGCGCATACAGCGCAAAAAGGGGCTTGCCAATCTTGTCGAAGCATGGGCTGCAACGCATCGCACCGGTTGGCGCATTGTTGTGGCGGGGCCGGATCAGGAGAATCATACGGCGGAATTGAAAGCGTTGGCGCGCGAGCGCAACGTGGCCGGCAGCATCGAATTCAAAGGCGCGGTATTTGCAGAAGAAAAAGCCGCGCTCTATCGTGATGCGAGGTTTTTCGTATTGCCCACGTTCAGCGAGAATTTCGGTTCCGTAGTGCTGGAGGCACTCGCGCAGGGAACGCCTGTAGTATGCACAAAGGGTGCGCCGTGGCCGCAGCTGGAGGCTGAACATTGCGGCGAATGGATCGACATTGGCGCGGAGGCACTTGCCGCATCCCTCGTGCGCATGATGGATTGCGGAGACGAAAAACTCACGCAAATGGGGCGCAATGGCCGCGCACTTGCAATGCGCGCCTATACCTGGCCGGCAGTGGCAAAACGTATGCTGCAAGCATACGGGGAATGAAAAAGAGCGCGGGCGAAACGCCCGCGCTCTTTTTTGCGCTTTGCCGCAAACGTCACTTTGCAGCGGCCACGATGGGCGCAAAGGTGTCAGCCTTGAGAGCCGCGCCGCCGATGAGCCCGCCGTCGATGTCCTTCTTTGCGAGCAGTTCCGCAGCGTTGGAGGCTTTCATGGAGCCGCCGTATTGGATGCGCACGGTTTCTGCGGTTTCCGCGCCAACGAGTTTTGCGAGGGTTGCGCGGATGAGTGCGTGGACTTCCTGCGCCTGGTCGGGCGTGGCGGTTTTGCCTGTGCCGATGGCCCACACGGGTTCGTATGCGATCACGAGTTTGGCGGCGTCGGTGCTGGAGATGTCCTTGAGGCCCACGTTCATCTGGCGTTCGATAACTTCTTCAAGTTTGCCGGCTTCGCGCTCTTCGAGCGTTTCGCCGATGCAGACGATTGCGGTAAGCCCTGCGGCGATCACGGCGCGCGCGCGTTTGTTCACGGTCTCGTCGCTCTCGCCGAAATACTGGCGGCGTTCGCTGTGGCCGATGATGACGTATTCCACGCCGGCATCTGCGAGCATGGCGGTGGAGATTTCGCCGGTGTATGCGCCCGATTCCGCCCAGTGGGCGTTTTCCGCGCCGATCTTTACGTGCGTGCCTGCGGCGGCTGCCACGGCTGCGGGGATGTCTATGGCGGGCGTGCAGCACACCACGTCCACGATTCCTGCGGCATCCTTGGTGGCTTCGGCCACGGCCTTGACGAGGGCGGCGGTTTCGCCGGGCTTGATGTTCATTTTCCAGTTGCCCGCAATGATTTTCTTGCGCATTTCAGTTTTCCTTTTCGTATTTGCGGAATTTCACTCCCGCTTCGTTGAACATTTCCTTTACATCCTCGCCGAATGCGTAGTCGCCACCGTAGACGACTTCGCGAATGCCTGCGTTTATTATGAGTTTGGCGCAGGTCAGGCACGGCGATATGGTGATGTATATCGTGGCACCGGCGGTGGACACGCCATAGTAGGCGGCCTGGCAGATGGCATTCTGCTCGGCATGGACGCAGCGGCATTCCTCCAGATTTTTGCCGCTTGGCGTTTTCCCCGCGCATCGTGCGCAACCGCCGGAGAAGCAGTTTTCCACTCCGCGCGGCGTGCCGTTGTAGCCGGTGGAGAGGATGTGGTTGTCCTTCACGATTACGGCGGCCACTTTGCGGCGCGAACAGTTCGCGCGGCGCGATACCACGTCCGCTATCCCCATGAAATACTCGTCCCACGACGGGCGCGGATCGGGAATTCTTTTTCTGCGCTGTGCCATGATTTGTCCATTATAGCATATTTCCGTGCGCACTGCAACCTTGCAGAAAACAAAACACTTGACTTTTGCAATGATATTTGCAAGTATGTTGCAACCTTTGCAGGTGGAGGATACAGAATTATGAAGTGTGCAGTTTTTGCAGGCCAGGGTGCGCAGACGGTGGGAATGGGCAGGGATTTTGCCGTGGCCGACCGCGATGTGGCGTTTTTGTTCGAGAAGGCTTCCAAAACGCTTGGTTTCGATATTGCCGAGATTTGCTTCGCCGGGCCGATAGAGGAACTTACCAAATCCAACGTGTGCCAGCCGGCGATTTTCCTTGTGAGTTACGCGGCGTATATGATGCTCCAGAAGAAGAGCGGCGTGGAATTCGGCTGCGCGGCGGGTCTTTCGCTTGGCGAATGGGGTGCGCTGACCGTGGCGGGCGTGGTGGACGTGGAGGATACGCTCAAGGTGCTGGAGGCGCGCGGGCGGTTCATGCAGGAGGCTTGCGAGGCCGTGCCGAGCGGCATGATAGCCATCGTGGGCGCGAGTGCGGCGCAGCTTGATGAACTTTGCGCGAAGACCGGCTGCACGGTGGCTAACGTTAATTCGTCCGCACAGGTGGTGTTGAGCGGCTCGAAGGATGAAATCGCGGCGGCGGCGCTTGAAGCCAAGGCGCTCGGGATCAAGCGCGCGATACCTCTTGCCACGGCGGGCGCGTTCCACTCGAAATTCATGGCAAGTGCGCGCGAGAAACTCGCACCCGTCCTGCAGGAAATCGAATTCAAACCGCCGCGCATACCGGTATTGTCCAACGTCACAGGCAAGGTGCATCCTTCGGACGGAGCGGCGATACGCGAACTCATGTTGCGGCAAGTGACGGAGCCTACCAATTGGGCGGCGGACGTGCTTGCGGCAAAGGAACTCGGCGCGGATACGTTTGTGGAGTTCGGCCCGGGCAAGGTTCTCAGCGGGCTTGTAAAGAAGATCGACGCGTCCCTTGCCGTGTTCAACGTGGCGGACGAAGCGTCGCTGGAGGCAACGGCAGAGGGTTTGAAAGGTTGAGGGATTTATCATGGCAAACAGACTTGAAGGCAAGGTTGCAATAGTCACGGGCGCGGCGCGCGGCATCGGGCAGGCCATTGCAAAGGCGTTCGCGGAAGAAGGTGCGGACGTGGCATTGATGGATTTGGATGCCGGGTGGTTGGCGGAAACGGCAACGGCCGTGGAAAGTGCCGGGCGGCGTGCGTTGAAGATCGCTGTGGACGTGGCGGATGGTGCGCAGGTGGCCGCAGCGGTCGGCGAAGTGCAAAAAGCCTTCGGCAAAATCGATGTGATGGTGAATAACGCCGGTATCACGAGAGACGGCCTTCTCGTGCGCATGAGCGATGAAGACTGGGATGCCGTGTTGAACGTGAATTTGAAGGGGACGTTCCTTTTCACGCGCGAAGTCTCCAAAATCATGATGAAGCAGCGCGGCACCGGCGGCAGTATCATAAATCTCGCAAGCGTGGTGGGCATAATGGGCAATGCCGGCCAGGCCAACTACACCGCTTCGAAGGGCGGCGTGATAGCCCTCACCAAGACTACGTCCAAAGAACTCGGCAAGCGCAACATTCGCTGCAATGCCATCGCGCCGGGGTTTATCCAGTCCAAAATGACGGATGTCCTGCCCGACGAGGTTAAAAAAGCCTATCAAGAGCAGATTCCGCTAAAACGCTTCGGCACGGCGGAGGATGTCGCAAAAGCCGCCGTGTTCCTCGCGTCGGACGATTCCTCCTACATAACAGGCCAGATCCTCTCCGTCAACGGCGGTATGATCGGTTGATTCGCGCCAGTGCGCGGCAAGAGGGAAAATCCCGTCCCGGAAGTGTCTCCGGGGCGGGATTACCGTCTCATGGGGGAGAGACGGGCGTTCCCGGAAGGAGAGAGGGCTGTCTCTAACTGGAGAGAGGGAAGTCTCGTGATTCAAAGACTTCCCTCTCTCGATTTAAAGACTTCCCTCTCTCGATTTAAAGACTTCCCTCTCTCGATTTAGAGACTTCCCTCTCTCGATTTAGAGACTTACTGGAGTCGATTCGGCATCCGGGCGTACGGAATTTGTCAGACTGGAGCCGTCATTCGAGCCTCAATAGCAACGATTGGTTTCTACTTGCGGGACTTCACACGCGACAGGAAACGCAGATACGTGTATGCCACGGGCAGCGTTGCCGCGAAAGCCAATATGTCCGATGCCGGACACGCCAGCCACACGCCAAGCGCATGATCTTCGAAGAAATACGGCAGTATCCAGATGCACGGCAGGAAACACACCCCTTGCCGCAGCGTGGAAAGGATTATTGCCGTGCGCGGATGGCCGATCGCCTGGAAAAACGTGGTGGCCGTGATGTTCAAGCCGATTACCCACAAAAGGATATTCGACCACACAAGTGCTTTGTTCGACGCGGCCGCAAGCGCGGCATCTGCATCGGACATGAAAAGCCGCGTCCACACGCCCGGCGCTAGCGTAAGCGTGGCAGCGGCAAACCCTACTATTGCGGTTGTTATCCAGAATCCCGCCACCACCGCTCTGCGAACTCGTCCATAGTTGCGCGCGCCCCAGTTGTAGCCTATTATCGGTGCCATTGCCTGCTGCACGCCCATTGCCATTGTAAAGAACCACACAAGCGTGGCCTGGAACACGCCGAGCGCGGCGATTTCCCGCGTGCCTTCTTCTGGCGTGGCCGCCCATTTCACGAGAACTATCTGCATGCTGACGTTTATGAACGCGCCTAGCACCGAT
>JAFVCR010000051.1 GCA_017479035.1 Kiritimatiellia bacterium
GCCCCCGCGGCGCGCTCGGAGAGCGCGCCCTACCAGAGTCCTTCGCGTTCTTTGCGGACTTTGTGTGAGATATGCTCTGCTTGTGGCGGCGATGGGGGCTATGGGGGAGGCAGTGCCGTCGTATTCGCTTTCGATACCGGGAGCGCCGCCAATACGGTTGACGACCGATGCCGCCGCGAATGATTGGCTTGCGAGCAACAATGTAGCCTCCGTATCGGCATCGTTTGGCGGCAGGAGTATTTCCGTTGCGGCTACGCCCGGGCGCGAACGCATTGCGCTTGCTGGGGTCGAGACGGGCTTCAGCGTGGAGCGCATCAAGCCGGAGGTGTGGTTTGGCGACACGCTGCCGCCGCCCGCAGACGTGGACTGGAACGCGACCTACGAGCACTACCTTGCCGATGCGGACGAGCAGGCGAACTTCATCTTCGACAACGTAGGCAAGCGCGTCTATGTGCAGTCGGGCGGGAGCCTCGTCTTTACATGGGTGACATTGAACGGCGAGGCGACGGAGCGCACGTATATCGCTTCCAGCTCGACGAGCGGGAGGCCGTACAAGATGTTCTGGACGGAGGCGCCGTGGAATGCGCCCGCCATCGACCTTTCGGGCAAGTTCGTGAAACTTTTCGGGCCGGACGATATTATCAAGGTGCAGCGCGGCGAGAGGATAAAGGATTCGGGCGGGTATTCCGTCGTGGAGTCGAACGTCGTCGTGAGGGGTGTGTATTTCGACCCTTCGGCGAACACGCTTTCGGCATACGGACGCGTGAGCGGGCAATTCATCCTTGCGTACTACGACTCTGGCTCCTACGACACGCTCAAGCATCTGCAAGTCGTGGAAGTCGGCGAGCCGGATGTTGTGGAGATGCCGGGCCATATCGGCGAGGCAATATCGCCGCACGGAATGGGATACTCCACGAAGGGGCTTTGGCCCTCGCCCATCAATACGTCCACGACGATGACGCAGGAGGACGAGTTCGGGCCATACTACTACCAGCACAAGGGGCTCTACTCCTACAGTCCGAAGAACAACAGCATCTTTCCGTTGCGCGAAACCGTGGACGCACCCTGGCGCATCGACGTGTATTGGATGGAGGAGGATGCCTACGGCGTGGGCTGGCCGTTCGAGCGTTGCCAATACGCCTGCACGTGGAATACGAACGCGATGCCCGTTCTCGTGGCGGGGGACTCGGTGAAGATTCCCGATGTCTATACGCCCTCGCTCTGCAAGTACCAGACACCCAACGGACACGCACGCGCACCGCAGGACGGAGTCTTCACCGCCACAGCCGATCTCTTTGAGACACCAAACGAAGTGGGGTATTCGTGCCTCAAACTTGCAACAACGGGCGATGTGTGGTTTCTGCCCATCCGCACCGTGTCGCGGGAAAATACGGACTTCTTCACGCTAGAGGAGGCTGCGTGGACGATTGGCAGCGAACTTGTCCCGCGCGGCGGAAGCGTCTCCGGCACGGCGAGAGGCTACAATCCCGTAATCGACACCTCCATCCCGGGCAAGATAAACCTCGCCGAATCGGGGACGCACTACAACCCCGAACTCTACTACGACTGGACGGTGGAGAGCAACGAGTACGAGTCGGTAATCTACGCCGTCAACACGTCAAAGGAGAACAACGTTATAGAAGTTCACTGGTTCGCGACGGATTCCATCTACACAGAAGACCTGCCGGAAAAGATTGCGGTGCCTTGCCTTGTCCAGCGTTACGACATTTCCTATCCTGCGCCGGACGAGGCTCCGCAAATCGTCATTGCCTCGCAGAAGGGCGGTGCGCTGGAGAGCGTCTATCAAGGCGGGAGCGCGCTTTATTTCGACACGCAAGATGCGGCGTTGCAATTGCCCGGCGCGATGTGTTTCGGCAGCGATGCGGCATACGTCTCGTTCTGGGCGAATGCGGAGGCGATGGAAGCTGTTGCCAAAGCAAGCGTCGCCTCGCTCATGACGGATGACGGCTCGAGAGGCGTGGAAATCTTCGCCGGGCGCAAAGGCGATGAGGTTCGCTATAGCCTCAACGCCAAGGCAGGGGCGCAATCCATTGAAATCGAAACGGGGAGCATTTCTCCGGCCGGCTGGCACAAGATAGCCTTCGCCGCCAATGCCGAAAGCGTGAGGCTGTTCGTGGACGGAGCCCTCGTGAGTGAAACCGCCGCTCAGGGGCTTGACCTTTCGGGGTATCTTGCAAACAACGCCCTTGGCTGCCATGCCGCCCCGAAAGGGCTTGCAATCGACAACTTCGTCGTCGGCGCAATTGCGTCAGAGCAGGAGAGCATCTATGACGAACCAGACCCCGCGATTCGCTCGATTACGATGTGCCTGACGTTCCCCGAAGGCGACCTTGCCCTGCGCCCCGGCTCCGATACGCGCTATGCGACGGAGGAAGTAACCGGCAACAATTGCACGGCAAGCGGCATCTTGCGCTTGTCCCCCGGCGCACCGCGCAAGGGCAACGGAGTTTTCCTCGCCGACGAAAAGCCGATCATCTACCGCCAACCGGACGCCTCGAAGAGCGGCTACAACCCCAACGAGGAGCACGCATTCATCGGCAGCGGCGCGGGCGGATACTACGCTTGGGCTCTACGGTGCGACATGAATACCGAAGACACGTCCGCGCCCGGCGTTCTCGTGCAATATGTCTCGGACGGAAGACCGGCGATGAAATATTTTCCCGTAGTCTTGACTAACGAAGTCTATTCCGCACTTGCCGACACTATGACGGCGGGGACGGTTCTCCCGGGTCCCCATCCGCTAGATCTCTTCGACAACCCCTGGCTTCCCGAGACCTACTGGGACGACGTCGGCGAAGTGCCTCCGGCGTTCCCCGACCGCAAGAACCAGGTCTGGGCGAGATGCGCGGGGACGATTCCCATCCACATGTACTATCCCAATCAGGACGGCTTCGACTTCACAGACGGCGCGGCGCACAAAGTCGGCGAGCCGGTCGCGTGGCTTGCAAACTACAACAACGGAAAACCCGTGGAGTGGCGATGGACGGTGGAGTGGCCAAGGAATGTCGAAACTATGCGAATCGGCGAGACGCTCACCGTTGCGGCAAATGGTCTCCCAGAAGTGTGGGGCGCGAAGTCGATGGCGGTAGTCTATCCGGCGGACGAAGGGAAGACCGCGCTTCTCTGGGACCCGACGGTTGTTCGCAAGACGGGGATGGGCGCGTACGCCACACCCGCCGCGCTCTTGAAGGACTTTGGTTTCGACCCCGCCGAGGGCAATGTCACCCTCAAGAGCGGCAAGTACACGTTCAAGGATTTGCCGCCAAACATCGGCGGGAGGTTCTACGTCAACTCCGCTCTTGCGGTTGACGAGTGCGTATGCCTCGTTGGCGAGCGCGAAACGAACGCGGGCGGTTCGATTCTCTATCCGAACGTCCTCAACCAGAACGAAATCGATGCCATCAAGGCACTCGTCGCGGGCGACCACGCGAAGAAGGCAGAATGGGACGCTCTCATCGACACGCTGCCTCGCGCGCCAGTCGAGCCTTCGACTCTCGGCACGGCTGCGGACGGTAAGGCGAAAGTCGATTACATCCCCAAAGACCATTACGCAATCACGGCAATGGGTGCTACGAACTACGTGACCATAATCGAGAACGACTCCACCAACGTTGCAATGCGCGTGGAGAGCGGAGACGCCGTTTCGATGCACATATTCCGCGTGACGGACGACTACTACTCCGGACGCATCGTCACTCGTGAAGACCCTTTGAATCTTCTTTCGCAGCAACTGGCCATCCTCTACACGGAATCCTTCGCGGGCAAGGCGGACGACTACGAGTTCGAGTGGAAAAAGGCCAAGCCAAACGCCAACGGCACAATGCCGGACGACTACGAGAAGGCTTACGCAAGCGTGTTCGATGCCGACGATTGGGGCGGCCTCACGCGCTTTACAATCGGCACCCAGGGCGATACGCTCGCAAACCTCGTCAATACTTTCTACGTGATGCGCTATCGGGCAAAAGAGGGAACGAGCGCCTACGAGGTCATGGGAGACAGATGGAGCGACTGGTGCGGCCCGGCACTCGCCGAGGGATGGATACAGCGATGCGTCAACAATGTCACGCCCTTTACGCAACGAATGCAGGATCTCTACTCGAATCCGGCGGAGACGGCCGTCACGATGATTCGCGCGGCGGGTGCGCCGTGGGCGGGTGACGTTGCGTTAAATCAGGACAACCTCACGAACACGGGCCTCATCCAACTTTACCAGACGCTCCTCAACAAGGCAGAGTCGATGTCGCTGACAGTAGGCCTGAACGACATGGACGCGAACAAGCAACTTCTTCTAGCAGCAGAGAGGCTTGCAGACCTTTACGTCCTACTGGGAAACGAGGCGTATCAGGATGCGCTCAACCCGACGGTAGGCTTCGGCTCCAGTTACGGTGCCTCGTCAATCACGCCGGATGTGGACTACGGCTTTGCCTCGACGGGGCTTTTCTGCTTCGACAACCAAGTGCCGACACTCCTGGACGAGGAGTTGGCTCTCTTGCGAGGCCGCACGGGCGCGAACAATCCCGCCGTTACCACGGCGCCGTTCTACAACCGCCTCGTATGGAATTTTACTCGCGGAATCACGGCGGGCGAGGTTGCATACGCCATCAACTATGGCATCAGTTCCGACAATGCCGATGCTTCCATCGACGAGGACGATGCCGCGCTCCAATATCCGCAGGGGCATGGCGACGCGTGGGGACATTATCTTTCCGCAATGAGCGTATGGTATCGCCTCTTGCGGAACCCCAACTTCTCGTGGGCGACATCGCAAATGCAGATGAACGTTGCCGACAGCGTGGTGGATGTGGACTACTTCGACGAGGAGCGTTTTGCCGAGACTGCGGGGAAACTCTCAAAGACCGCAGCGAGCATCATGGACTTGACCGCCCGCAAGACGTGGCGGGAAAACGGCGGAGCAAAAGGCGCGGGCTATCTCGATGCGGATACGGAGCGCAACTTCGGCTACGGCGAATGGGCGACGCGTGGCGGCATCGGCGGAGTTATGAACTGGATGGTTGCAAACTCTCTTTTGCCGGCATCGGAGAGCGCGGGTGAACACTACCTTGCCGCGCTTGGCGATGGGGCGTATCTCTGGACGGACAACTCACCGGTGGCGGCGGCGAAAGGCCCTTGGACGTTCGAGGTCGCGATAAGTCGCGAGGCTTCCTCAGACGGCGCGATGCTCGAGTTCTACGGCGCGGACACGCTGGACGAAGAGTGGATGCCGGAGAATACCGACGACTGGGACAGCGCAAACGGCTTCATATCCGTTTATGCCGACGGCGAAGGGAAGGTCAGTATCGAGAGCGGCATCTTGGACTGGTATCTTGAAAGTTACGAGACGAACACGGTTGTGGAACTTGTGGATCTCGAAACAGGCGAGGTGACCAATACTATCGAGGCTACCGGCATACGCTACCGCTTCGATATAGACGAGCGCGAGATTGCAAACGAAACCGTGAGCGACGTCCCAGCGAATGCAATCTACGCCGTTTCGCTAGGCGCGGACGGGAAATACACGTTGCGCATCGTGGACGAAACGGGAGCGGAGGTCGCAAACGTCTCTCTGGGCAAAATCCCGCTCGACAACCCGGACGTGACGATTGGCGAGGGCGTTTTCAAGGGTGTCGCCTCCGAGATGCGTTTCTGGGCGGGAGTGCGCACAACGGCGCAACTCCACGCGTCGCGCTCGTTCGTGAATCCACGCGACGAGAATCTCCTTGCCTATACGCGGGGCGTTTCCGCCTCTACGGCTGTGGACTTCTTGAGCGACGAAACACCCGGCAGCGACACTCCGTGGCGTCTTGCTGGCGCGCGCTGGCTCACCGTACAGGAGAGCGGGATTGACGTCGCTTTCGACGACGAGGGTCTCACGCGAATCAACCGCTCTACTGCAAGCGACCTTGCAACAATTCCCGGCGAGGTGGAAGCAATCCAGCGCAAACTCGAGCGTCTCGACGCCGGGATGAATCCGCTAGGGCTCTCCGACGCGGCAGTTCCATTCGACATTTCGCCGGAGGGCGTTGCAGAAGGCACCTCGACGCACTTCGAGCAGATAGCAGAACGCGCCGAGACGGCTCTCGGCAATGCCGCCAAAATGCTCGACCGCGCACAGGAAGCCGCCAAAACCCTCCGGCAGGTGCAGGATGGCGAACTCGTGGAAGAAGACTTCGCCCAAGAGTCCGAAACCGATTACAACGCGCAACTCATCGCCATCTACGGCCTGCCCTACGAAGACGACATAGGCCCGACGGGGACCTATCCGCAAGGATACGAAGGGCCAGACCTCTATCATTACATGTATATGGATCTTTCGCTCTTCGGGATAACCGGGGCGGACGACATAAAGCCGGTATCGGTAGTGACATACGATGCGGCGGCCGGCGGCTGGAAATACGAGTCGATGAAGTCTTTCATGGAGGACGGCAAGACGTTTTCCGCGTCCGACGCCATGACCTACCAACTCTCCGCCAACGGCCTTGTCGTAAAGCCCGATTCGTTCAAGGGCGTGCGCCGCGCCTGCGGCAGAATCCAGGACGACTACACCGCCTACATCCTCGCCTACGCCGACTGGAAGAGAGCCGTGAATGCATACGAGGCCCAGTATGGCCGCCTCTCCGCGAAGATAGACAAAATCAATGCCGTCTATGAAGCCGAGGGCGACGCGTGGAAATACGAGGAGCAGCGTTTCGGCTTCGGCGTGGCGAACTGCGTCTTGAAGATGGTCGCGCAGAATGCGTCTTCGACGTTCAAGATGTCCGGAGAACTTTTGGAGGACGGCGACGAGTATCTTGAGGGAGTCTCCGAAATGTCGGCCTTCACGGTCGGGCTCGCTTCGGGCTTCACGCCAGGGCTTGCGCTGTATTCTGCGGCGGGCGGGGCAACAGTCGGCATGAAAGCGGCGTTCAAGGGCCTTGGCGAAATGATGGACGGCATAAAGCAGTCGATCGAGATGGCGCAAGAGCAGTTCGAGTCCCGCGCCACGCTAGAGGCCGCCCGCGCCTCGTGGACGCAGGCCAAGAAGGATGCGTTCGACGATGCGCTGGAAGCCATAACCGATCTTTCCTCCGCCGCCGCTGACGTGCAGAGCGCATGGGCAGCGATGATTGCCGCCGCCGAAAATTTCGACACGACCATTGCCGAGGGCGACCGCATCCAGGCCGAACGCGAAAAGACACGCGCCCGCCGCGTCAATCGCCTCGTCCGCCTCCGCTATCAGGATATGTTCTTCCGCCAGATGCAGAACGAAGCCCTGACGCGCTACTCGCAAGCATTCGACCTTGCGCAGAAATACGTCTATATGGCCGCGCAGGTCTATGACTACGAGACGACCCTCCTCTCCGCAGATCGTAACTCCGGCGACGCGTTCCGCTCGGAGATTGTAGGAGCCCGCGCTCTTGGCGTGTTCGACGGCGACGGCAAACCCATGCCGAACGCAGGATATGGCGACGCGGGACTTGCCGACATTCTCGCTCGCATGGAGGCAAATTACCTCGTTCTCAAGCCGCGCCTCGGCATAAACAATCCAGACAGGAACGCGACGTGGTTCTCACTCCGCAACGAACTCTTCCGCATCGACGGCGGCGCGGCCGGCGATGCCGACTGGCGCAAGGCGCTCTCTAAATGCATCGTGGATGACATTCGCACCGTCCCCGAATACAGCCGATTCTGCCAGTCCATCTCCTCCTCCGCCGCCCTGCAGGCGAAAGAGCCCGCAATCGTCATCCGCTTCTCTTCGACTATCGACTTTGCAAAGAACTTTTTTGGCAAGGACCTCGAAGCGGGCGACCACGCGCTCGACTCCTCCTACTATGCAACGAAGATTGCCGGCGCGGGCGTGAAGTTCACGGGCTATCCCGCAAGTTCGCTCGCCGCCACGCCGGTCGTCTATCTCGTCCCGGCGGGCGCGGACAGAATGCGAATCCCCGGCGGCGGCGAGGACGGCACGGTGCTCGACTGGAATGTCGCCGACCAGGTAATCCCCGTTCCATACACAATTGGCTCGACGGAATTGGACGATGCTGACTATCTGCCGCTTTACACCGGCTATTCCGGCGGCGTGGACGCTATGGCGAAGATACGCCGCCTGCCGTCCTTCCGCGCACTGATAGAGGACGAGGATGACGATGACAAAGCCCTCGCATCGACGCGCCTCATTGGCCGCAGCGCGTGGAACACGAAATGGGTGATGATTATCCCGGCGGGGCAGCTCCTCGGCGGCACGGCGGAGGATCGCGCTCGCGCACTTTCGATTTTCATCAACGGCGAGGACGCCGACCGCGACGGCATCATCTACCGTCCCGGCGTTGCCGATATTGAACTTGGCCTCAAAACCTACGCAACCTCCGGGAACTGAAAGGAGCGGGCAATGGAACTTTGGAGAAAGACAACCACGAAATACACGAAAATGAAAAATGTCTCACGCAAAGTCCACGAAGTTCACAACGTTCTTCAAAGGCTTCGTGAACTTTGCGTGCGACACTTGTGCGGGAATCTGCGGCAGGTACTGTGGGGCTGCGGGCATCTCGCCCGCGGCGTGCCCCTATCCCAGTTGTTTTGCTAGCCGCGCTCCGCGCGGCGACCGCGGGCGGGAGGCCCGCGCCCCCACAGTACGTTTCGTGTCCTTCGCGTTCTTTGCGGACGCTGCGTGAGACATACACTGCTTTTTGCGGCGTTGGCGGTATTCGGCGGAGCCTTTGCGGAAGATGCGGCACTCGCCCTGCCGCCGTTCATCATCACCGGGCGTGTGGTGGACTACGATTGCGCCGGGCTCGAAAGCGGTGAGGTGCGCATCCGCAAGGGTTCGCTACTTTTGGCGCGTGGAGCTGTGGGTGCGTTCGGCGAAGATACCGCAGCAAACTATTCCGTTGCCGTGCCTATGGCGAATATCAATATGGCAAACGCCGCGCAAGAGGGCGAGAGCCTTTCCATTGAAATCGATACGGGCGGCGCAATCTATGCCGATGCGAACCTCGTCATCGCCGCCGCAAGCCCCGGTAGAACTGTCACGCTGAATCTGAAGGCGGCAGTATGCACCAACACGAAAGGCGTTGCCGACCAGTATCTCCGCGACATCCGCTACGATTTGGAGGACATGGGGCTTGCCGCCTCCGACTACGATCCCGATGCCGACTACGATGGCGACGGAGTCACGAACTACGAGGAATATCTTGCCGGGACGGATGCCTTCGATCGCTCGGACGCGGGAGTGAAGATACTTTCCTGGCGCGAGGTCGAGGGGAACCCGGACTTGATGGAGGCGACCTTCCTGCCGGGGCGCGGACGCGCATATTCCGCCGAACGGGCGGGCGTGGACGGGGGAGATGCGATGGTCTTCGAGCATCGTCCGCACCAGACCGACCCTGCACCAGGCGCACCGGCGAAAAACTATCTCGTCACAGGAAATTCAGATCCGGAAGTCCATGCGGTATATCTATATAAAGAGGGCGCTGCAAGCCTTTATCGTTTGCGTCTTGAGTAGCGCGGCAGAGGAAGGCTCGTTCACGAACCATGCCGGACGCGTCGTTTCCGGCGAACTCAAGGCGGTGACGAACGGCGTTGTCGTAATCGGCACGCGCAGTTATCCGCTTTCGATTTTCCCGGAGGCGGAACGCGCAAGGATCAAAGCCATGATTGACGTGCCGCCGGAATTGCCTCCGCACCTTGCCGCCGCACGTCGCAGCCTGCGCGAACGCTATATGCGGAACGAGGCCTTGCTCAAGTCAGGCGCGAAATCCCCGGAGGATGCCGAAGCTACCCGCAAATGCCTCCTCTCCATCTGGCAACGCATGCTCGACGAAGCAAACCTCGCACCCTCGACCCGCAACTCTTTGTTGTCATCCCAATGAATCCGACGAATCGGCGAATATGATTCGGTGGAGAACAAATACAAACCATCTTGCACTTGCACTATTTGCGGACGAGGGGATGGGAGTGACACCCTTATCACGGATTTTGAATGAGGTGGTCGGGACGTTCCGGTATGGAGCGTCGGCAAGGGCGCAGGTGCGGATGAATGGCAAGGGGTGGTAGCATATGCTACATTCTGCCGCTCCTTCGGGGCTATATAAATCGGTTCCTCAACACCTCTCCTCCTGCAAACTGCGGGGGATAAGCGTGGAAGAAGTTTTGTATTGACTGGTGCAGGGGGATATGGTATAATGCGCGGCGTTTTCACACCGATTGGCTCATGGTGTAACGGTAGCACAGCAGATTCTGATTCTGCTTGTCAAGGTTCGAATCCTTGTGAGCCAACCACTGTCAAATCCCGCCGCTGATGCGGCTTTTTTTGCAAAAGGAGGCGATGATGAAACCGACGCTTGTGGTTCTGGCAGCAGGGATGGGTTCGCGCTACGGCGGCTTGAAACAGGTCGATCCGGTAGGGCCGTCCGGCGAGGCGATACTCGATTATTCTGTATTCGATGCGGTGAGGGCGGGTTTCGGCAAGGTGGTGTTCATCATCCGCAAGGATTTCGAAGCGGAATTCAAGGAAAAGGTAGGCCGCAAATACGAAGGCGTGGTGGATGTGGACTACTGCTATCAGGATATAAACGATCTTCCCGAGCCGTACAAGGTGCCGGAGGGGCGCACTAAGCCTTGGGGAACGGCGCATGCGATCCGTGCGGCGCGGAACATGGTGAAAGAACCTTTTGCGGCGATAAACGCGGATGACTTCTACGGGCGCGATGCGTTTGCCAGGCTGGCGGAATTCCTACAGGCGTTGCCGGAGAAGCCCGTGGTGCATCCGTTTGCGATGGTGGGATACAAACTTTCTCTGACGCTTTCCGAGAACGGGAGCGTCGCGCGCGGCATCTGTTCGGTGAACCAGGCGGGGATGCTTGCGGGGGTGAAGGAGATGACGAAAATCGTCCGGACGGACGATGGCGCGGAGAACAGGGAAGATCCGGCAAATCCGGTGAAGCTTTCAGGCGACGAGCGGGTGTCTATGAATCTGTGGGGCTTTACACCGGCACTGTTCGCGGAACTTGAAGCGCGTTTCCCCGCATGGCTGGCCGAAAACGGCGCGAAGGAAAAGAGCGAGTGGTACATACCGTTCGTGGTGGATGAACTTATCCACGAGGGCAAAGCCGAGTGCAGCGTTCTTGCCACGGATTCCCGCTGGTTCGGCGTGACGTATCGCGAGGACAAGCCATTCGTGACGGGCGAGATTGCCAAGCTCGTGGCGGCCGGCGAATATCCTGCGCAACTTTTCAAGTAAGGCGGAAGTTGCATTGGAGTGATGTATCGCGCGGGTTCGCCGAGATGCTGGCGAACCTGCGCGTTGCAATTTTGGATTCCTTGTGGCCGAGGACGTGCTCGGTGGAGTATTGCGGCAAAGCACTGGGGCCGGGCGACGGGCCGTTCATCTGTCCCGAATGTTTTGCAGCATTGCCGCGCGATGAAGAGGGGGCTTTCGACGAGACGATTTTCTCTTATTGTGCGGCGTTCCTCTACGAGGGTGCGTTGCCGCAGTTGATAAAGGATTTCAAGTTCAACAACGCGTTGTATCTTACGGAGGATTTCGCGGGAGAAATGGCGCTTACCGTGCTGCGGAAATTCCCGGATGTGGTGTTCGACCGCATAGTGCCGGTGCCGATACATCCAATGCGTTGGCGGCAGAGGGGATACAATCAAAGCGAAGAACTGGCAAATGCGATAGGGCGCATGATAAACGTGCCGGTGGATACAAAAGCGTTGAAGCGCAGGCGGAACAATCCGCACCAGTCGTTGTCGTCGCGGGCGGCGAGGTTGAAGAATCTCATCGATTCGTTTGAGGTGGTGGAACCGAAAAGATTGAAAGATTGCACGATACTGCTAGTGGACGATGTGACTACGACGGGATCGACATTCACCGCATGCGTAAAGGCGTTGCGCACGGCGCATGTGCGCAGGATTTGCGCGGTGGCGCTTGCGCGCGCAGTGTTGGATTGACGGATGGTGGTGCAGCGCGCGAGCAAGCGCAATGGAGCAGTTTTCAAGTGCGCAAACGGCAACAATGGAAAGATGCAATATGCTATAATTGCGGCGAGAATAAGAGAAGGAACATATCGCTATGAAAAAAATTTCCGTATTGCCGCTGTTGGCCTGGGCAAGTATGTTTGCAGCGGAGTATTCGTGGGTTGGAAGAGATGCGGAAAATCCTACGGATTGGAACACGCCGGCGAACTGGAATCCGGAAGGGATACCCGCAGCGGATGACTATGTTGCGATAGACGGCGCGAGGGTGACGGCGCAAGGGGCGTATCTTGCCATACCGGACGTGTTGGCGCTTGCAAACGGCGCGGAGGTGGATGCGGCGGTGGAGGTGCGTTTTGCGGAGCCGCATACGATAAGGGGAGGAAAGTTGAGCACGCCGCTGCTGGCAGGGCAGGGCGCGACGATAGACGGAGTGGCACCGTGCGTGGTGCTTGAAGATGCGCATTTGGTGCTTACGACAGGCAATTTTTCTGGCGGGTTCTACCAGAGTTCCGGGAGTTATGTGGATTTCACGGAGGGGAAGGCGAAAGCGGCGAAGGTGACGTATATTGCAGCGGCGACGGGAAATCCGTTCGAGTATTATCTTGGCGGGGCGGCACCGCTGATACGCTACAATGGCAAAGCGGTGGACAAGGATGATTTCGAGGCGTATTTCATTGTAAGCGACAATGGCAACGGGACGGCTACGATCTCGCTGAATCCCGATGTGGCGGAGTGGAAGATCGGCGCGGCCGGCGTGGATGCGGCACGCGAAAACGATGGGGTTTACACGGCCACGGCGCGAATCGCGCTTACTGCAAGAGTGGCGACGCCGCAAGAAGTGTATGTTTATTTCGTCCATGCAGCGCAGGATTACGGCGATGCGTTCGAGGCATGGCCGGCGGCTGCGCGCGGAGAGCCTGTGACGATGACGGCAACGGGCGTGGCGGAGAAGGAAATCGTGCTCGAGGAAGGCAAGACATATATCAGAGCGTTTGTGCAGGAGGGAGACGAATATATCGCATCAGGTGCGATGAGCGTGCGCACCGCGCTTGCGTATCAGGACCTTGTGGATGCGGGGGAGAATGTGTATGAATATGTTGGCGGCGCGAATGGTTTAGGCGTAGCGGGCAGCTGGAACGTGAACGGGGTGGCGACGGATGAAGTGCCCACGGCGGGAGAGGATATTCGCTGGTTCGGTGATTCGGCCGTGCTGGATGTGAATGGTTTTGAGATATACGCAAAAGATTATTTCGACGGTGCTAAAATTGTTGCAGGAGGCGACACGAAGATAAATGCGGACGTGACATTCACGGATTCGACGATACGCCTTTCTACGATAGTAGTGGCCGAAGCCGCGCCTGCGCTTGTGACGCTAGACGGCAGTGCGCTTTCCACCTCTCGCGACGACCAGTGGCTCGGCGTCTATCCGCCCGCCGCGTACGGCAATGCAGACAAGCCGTTCATCAATTTCAAGAGCGGCAGGAAATCGAGCTTCACTTTCACGGACAATGCCAACGCGCCCACCGGCAAGGACGATGCCAAATCAAAGTTCTTCGACACGGGGCGGATGCTCTTCGACGGCGAAAGGCTGGCGGACGAAACCGTGTGGGAGGAGAATTTCAATGTTGACATCGACGGCAAAACCGCGACGATCGTTTACAATCCGGTGGCAAGCGCAAACCGCATAAACGCGGCGGGAGCGAAGAACGTTACGGCCTCCTCCGCCACGCTGTATGTTACGATAGGCAAGGCCGCGGAGGGCGCGAAGGTGGTGTTGACCTTCAACGGCATCGAATACGGACTTGGAGACGCGATTGCCGGAGAGACTCTTGAGAAGGAATTTGCCGCGCTCGAGGAGTTCGCTACTTACACATACTCGTTCGCCATAGTGTTGGACGGAGAAGAAGTAGATGTGAAAAGCGGATCGTTCGTGGCGAGTAGTTACGACTACGTTTACGCAAACGACGAATGGGCGGCGGGTGCCGCGCCGGGAAACGTAGATACGGCAGATGCGATTTTGATTGCAAGCGATTACACGGCGGTGGTGGACTGGACGATTGCAAACAAGACGGTGATGGACGCAGTGCTTGTGACGGGGACGCTAAAAGGCCACGGGCCGCTGACGCTCAAAAGCGCGCGTCTCGCAAACGGCCGCTCCAACGATTACGTGAACTGTCCGTACGGATGGTGGGATTTGACTCCTCCGCTTGTGGACATCCAGACGTTGAGCGGCAACGGCACGATCTACCGTGCAAGCGCGTATTCGTTCTATACGGACAAGGGAGACGATGAAATCGCGAAAGCGTTTTTCGGCGGCGATACGCCCGTGATAACCGTGAATGGAGAAGCGGCGAAGGCGAGCGATTTCACGATCGATACGCTCGGCACGCGGACGGAGGGAGCGGCGGAACTGCGCAATGTGGCGGTGACGCATTGGGAAGAGTTCCCCGCAAACGGCGGCGCATGGGTTGTGAAGGACGGCGCGCGAGTGCGGCTTGCGCAGAATCTTAAACTTGCACGCCTAGTGCTGGAAGGCGATGCAACGATAGACCTCAATGGATATTCGATAACGTTGCCGGACAATGCACTTGTGCTGGCTGGCGGCGCGGTGGTAAAGAGCGGCACATTCTCAAGCGCCAATGGCAATCTGCCCGCCGGTTTTGCGGGCAAGGGTGTGGTGGATGTGGCCGTGCGAGGCCTTGCGATACGCATCAGATAATTGACGACAATGAGATTTGCTGGATATGTTTTGACGGCGGCAATGATTCATGCGCTTGCACAAGCGCAGGAAATTGTCAAGTGCGGGGCGGGGAGCTATGCCTCCTACGCGCCGTGGCGAGTGGCTCGTTCCACACGGCATTGGGGTGACCAGAGCCGCATAATGCAGACGCGCCACATATATATGACATCGCGCAACAAGGGTAGACCAATCCCCACAAACGACTGGTGGACAGATGCGCTCGTAAGCCGATGGAGCGGAAACTTGTGGAGTTATCCTGCAAAGGTGCGCATAGAGTCGACGGGCGTGAGCATCGCGTTCCCGTCGTATTGGATAGACGACGGCACGGAACTGAAAGAAAAGACGCATATCGTTTTCAATGCGGCGGGAGATTTTGCGCCGCAACAGAAGGACGTGGACGATTGGCACGACTGGGACGTGGAGATGGTGCTGCGCGATGGGGAGAAGGAGATAAAGACCACGCTAGTGCACGGTTCGCCGTTTACATGGATCGAGTGTGAGAACATAAAGGATCTGCTGGTTGCGCCAAGCGGGCATGCGACACTGCTCGACGAGCGCGGGAACGAAGCGAGCCTGCCGGCGCGGCGAAACGTGGCCATGATGAAAGTGGGCGGCGATCTCTACGGGATATGGCTGCCGCAGGGCACGACGATTGAGCGCGGAGAAGGTGATTCGTTCATCTTCCGCTGTGGCGGCAGGCGGGCGTTTGCGGCGGTGGCGCTTTTGCCGGGTAAGGAATATCTGCGCAAACTCGCGCCGTATGCGTATGCCGCAATACGTGCAACACGCGTGGATTGGAGATACAACGAGGCGACGGCGGAACTTGCAACTGTATGGAAGGTTGAAACGGAAGACTTGCAGGGGCAGAAGCCTTCGCCCATTGCATTGCAGGGATTCCAACCGCATCATCTAAAGCACACGCGATTGAATTTCGACGTGATGAAAGATCTTGTGTGGGAGACGCCGCGCGGCAAGCAATATGCGGCGGCGGGCAACGAACTTGAAATCACGTACACGTTCCCGGGGATGCTCCCGTATTGGGCCGCGCCGCACGGGCACGAGTGCAAAACGGCCGCATACGACAAAGACCTTTTCAGGGATCTGGTGGCCGACTACGCGGCGCGGGGGACGTTTGGCGGCGACACGTATTGGGGCGGCAAGGGGCTGCTCCAAATGGCGTTTGCAATGATGGCGGCGCGTGAAACAGGCGACGATGCCACCTACAAAAAGGCGCACGAAAAACTCCGGCAGAAATTCGAGGATTGGCTCACATGGGATCCGGGCGAAGAGAGATTCTTTTTCTCGTACGTTCCAAAATGGGGCGGCATGGTGGGAGAGGGGACGAGTTACGACTCCGATGCGTTCAATGACCATCACTTCCATTACGGATACTTCACTTATTCCGGCGCGTTGCTGTGCATGGTGGATGAGGATTTCAAAAAGAAATTCGGGCCGATGCTGCGGCTCATCGCGGAGGATTACGCCAATTGGGATAGGAATAACAAACGCTTCCCGTGGTTTCGCACGTTCGATCCGTGGGCGGGGCATTCTTTCGCGGGCGGCGTGGGCGATGGCAACGGCAACGGGCAGGAGTCCACATCCGAAGCAATGCAGGGTTGGGGAGGGCTTTATTTGCTGGGGCTTGCGCTGGGGGATAGGGAAATGCGCGACGCGGCGATATTCGGCTACGTCTCCGAAGCACGCGCCACAGCGGAGTATTGGTTCGACCGCGACCGGGAGAATATCGACTACACGAAGTTCAAGCATCCGTACAATTCCAACCTCACTTGCCACGGAGTGGGATGGTGGACGTATTTTTCGGGAGATCCAGTGTGGATGCATTCCATACAGTGGCTGCCAAACACGCCTGCGCTGGACTATTTGAGCGAGGACCTGAAGTTCGCAAAATGGGACTGGGAGGAGATGTGGGCGAAGAAGGAAATCGGCGGATGGTTCGAGAAGGGGCAAGACCGCAACGGCAACGAAACAGGATGCGTGGGAGATGCGTCGCTCGGCAACGTGCTACTTTCCTATCTGCAGCGGCACGATGCGCGGCAGGCGGCGGAAATCTTCGATAAACTGCGCGCGAAACGCCTCGGTGCCGCAATGAATGCCGATACGGCACACATGACATATTGGGCCACGCATTCGCATTTGACGTGGGGAGAACTGGATTTCTCCGTACGTGCAGACTATCCCTGCGCACGCGCATTCGTGAAGAACGGCAAGAGGACGCTAATGGCATACAACTGCGGCACGGAGACGCGGACGGTGAGGTTCTTCGATGATGGAGGCAATACGGTTGGCGCGCTCGAAGCGCAGCCGAACGTGTTGACGGTTTCAAATGTGAAAACGGTTTCTCTCGCCGCGCTTCCTGCACCGGAAAAGAAGATGGCACTTGTGCCGAAGGGGGTTGTGATGCCGGATTTGGCGTTGGGGAAGAAGACGGTTGTGTCGTCGCAAGAAAACGGAGGGATGCCTGGCGCAAACATGGTGGATGGAGACGATGCAACGCGGTGGGGATCCGCGCATGACGATACGGATATGACAGCCGCGATCGACCTTGGTGAAAAGACGGCTCTATACGGCGCGGAGTTGAAGTGGGAGAATTCCCATGCATCTAGGTATCTTTTCCAGATTTCGGACGATGGCGTGAAGTGGAAGGATCTAGGCGGAGAGCGAAACGGGTTCGCGGGGCTGCAGAGGCTCGACTTTGGGGGAGAGGTTGCGCGATGGGTGCGCATAAAGGGGCTTGAGAAAGCGACGCAGTATGGGATTTCGCTTTTCCGTTTTTCCGTATACGGCAAGCCGGCTTCCGCAAAGCCGGGTGCGCCGCTCGGTATGAAAATCGAGGCATCTCGCGCAGTTCTAAAAGAGAGGAAACCTTCAAGGCTGGTGGCGAGAGCGTGGATGGGCGGAGACAAGTTCAAAGAGGTGGCGGCGGAGTGGGAGTCCGCAGACGGCACGTTCGACGGAGACGAGTTCACGCCGCTTGGAACGAATTATTTTGCCACGGTCACAGCGCGCGCGGCGGGGATTGCCGCAACGCGCTCGCTGCCGGTGGAAGAGGCTCTTGCGGTGGCGAAACTCGAGTTTGCGGCAACGAATCTTGTTGCCATAACGGGCGAGGGGGTGAAACTCAAACTTGTGGCGACGGATCAGTTTGGCGGAAGGATGCCTACAAAAGGCGTGCGGTTGAAAGTGGGCGGACCGAAAGGGGCGAAAGCAAAAAACTGGACACTCAAAAAAGGTGTTTTCACCGCGTCGGTGCCGGGCGGATACAAGATAGGGGCGTTGCTAGACGGGCAACTTGCCGTGGCAAATGTAACGGTGCGCGATTTGAAGGATGTGAATCTTGCGCGGCTTGCTACGGTGACGGCATCGGGAGAGGAAAACGGCGACCTCGCAGCAGGCAACGCCGCAGATGGCGATATGAAGACGCGCTGGGGCAGCCGCCATAGAGACGGCGAGTGGATAAAGTTCGACCTTGGATGCGAGAGAGAAGTGGCGAAGGTGGTGCTGTTCTGGGAGAATGCGCGCGCCGATTCCTACAAGATAGAAGTTTCAACCGACGGGGTGAAATGGAATACGGTGTTCCATACTTCATCGAACGACGGAGGAAGGCAGGAGCACGCCTTCAAGCAGGCAAAAGCGCGCTATGTCCGCATAACGGGGCTTTCGCGCAATACGGATTACGGGATTTCGTTATTCGAGGTTGAAATCCACTGACGCGAATACAAAACTGCACGGGATATTGAAGGGGAAGCGGTAGAGCCGCTTCCCCTTTCTGCTTGAGTGGAGGAGATTCAAGGGCTTGAAATGAAAATTTAAGGGCTTAAAAATAAATTTCAAGGGCTTGAATTTACCATTTCAAGAGGTTAAAATTTTATTTTAAGGGCTTGAAATTTTATTTTGACTGCTTGAATTGGTCATTTCAAGGGCTTGAAATTATTTTTTAAGGGCTTGAAATTCATTTGGAAGCCCTGGGTTGGCATGGAAAGAAGGGGGATAATTGTGAAGTAAATGCAGTGGGAGGTCATTCCCCGGAGCGGGAACGCGAGAGCGTGCGGAGGAAGGGAGAAATCGCAAGGAGTTTGACGGCAGCGAATATGGCGGTGGCGGCGATGAAGCGGGGCATTGTCCAAGATCCCCATCGGGAGATGCTCCAGACGCATGCGAAGTAGATTGTATGCAGGGCGGCCCAGGGGAAGAGAAAGAGGAAGGAATCCATTGCTACAAGAGCGTTTGCACCGCAAAGTGAGGTTACGGAGAGTGTTGCGACGATGGTAAGTGCCACTAGGGAGGGAGTGTAGGATTGGTATAGTTCGCCGCCGGGGAGGATTGCGAGGATTGGTTTGCCGGCGAGAGCGAAAAAGGCGGCGAGGGCGCATCCTATGGCAAGCGAGAGCATCATGGCGCGGCGAACCGTGCGGAGGGTTTCGGCACCGGGGGCGGAGGCGGCGAAGGGGAAGATGACGGTGGAGAGGGTGAGGCCGGCGTAGGAGGCGATTTCTGAAAAGCGGGTGACCATGTAATATGCGGCAGAGTCGGCAGGGAGCATGCACTGGCGCACGGCGGTAGTTTCAAGAAGAGACTGGAAAGATTGCAGGGAGAGGAAAACGGCGGCGGCGGCGGCGAATGGGGCGATGGCGCACAGGCGCGTGCGCGTCCAAAAAGGCTTGGGGGGTGTTCTCATTTCGCGGCGGAGGGCGAAGATTGCGCCAGCGGCCATGATTGCGCCGGGCACGGCTTGGCCGGCGAAGTAGCCCGAAATGGCGCGCAGCGGCATGAGAAGGAGCATTGCGATAACGCGGGCAGGGGCGGAGATGAAACTGTAAAACGCCAAGGCTCCAAAGCGTTTTAGGCCGAGAAGGGAATTGGAAAATACTGGAGCAAGTGCGCTTGAGAAGGCAGCGACCACGATGAGGAACGAGAGCGAGCCGGCTTCTATGCGCAAGCGTTCGAGAAATGCGGGGAAGAGGAGCTTCGTGGAGGCGATTGCTAGGACGAATACGCATCCTGCGGCGGCAAAGGTGCCGCGCAGGAGGGATTTGATTTCGCCGTAGGAGCCGGTGCGCGCGAGGGAGGCGAGTTGCTTCATGACGACGGTGGCGAAGATCCCAAATGGGAGAGCGAGCATGCCGGCAAAGGATGAGAGGGGGAGGACTGCGCCGAGTTCGTCGGGGGAGATGTATTTGGGGACGAGCCAAATGCCGGCAAAGGCATTTACCGCGTCGGCGGAACGCATGGCGATGAACATCACCAGCGACGAACTCCAGAAGCCTTTGGGTGTCATTGCAAAGAGGAGGGACGGAAGGAAAAGAATGGCATGGAAAGGTAGAGGTCGTAGCGGAGGAGGGTGTCGCTACCGATGGTGTCCTCGCGGCCGTCCATGATGAACGGGGCAAGGGAGAGGGGGGGGCCTTTGTCGAACGTGCCGGGGATGCCGGGGGTGCGGGGGGCGGTTTCGGAGCCGTTGATGCCGGTGGCGGTGTTCTCCTGGGATGGGGCGGCGGCGGCGGGCCAGTGGGAGGTGTTGAAGAATGTAAAGGAGCTGCCGCTGTCGACAAGGACGGGGAAGGCTTTGCGATGTTTCATCACGGGGAAAAGTACCGCTTCGGGGACAAGGGTTTTGCCTCGTTCATCGAAACCTACAAGGGCGGATGCGGAGGGGTTCAGGGTGAGCGTGGCGTTGCGAAGAGATAGGACAAGCGGCACTGCCGAGAGCACGTTCATGCCGAGAATGCCGTCCACGCGTTCGCCCACGGTGGCAGGCAGGAAGGAAAGATCCACGGCCATCGCGCCGAAAGAGCCGAATGATGCGTTGGCAAGGCTGAAAGAGGCAAGTTCGAAGAATCCCGGCTGTTCGTTGACGTTGGTTTCACCCATGATTTCTACGGGGCGGACGGATTCGCGTTTGAGAGAATTGCGGACGAATGCGCGGTCGAACGTGGTGTGGGTGGCGCCGGTGTCGACAATGAGTCGGCAGGGGATGCCCTCGGCAATGGCATCGACCAGGATCATGCCGTTGTCTGCACGGACGGAGAGGGGAACGGCGGTTTCCGCAACGGGCGGCGCGGACGGCGCAAAGGGATTCTCCGCCAGCGCGGCCTGTGCCATGCCCGCAAGCGTTGCAAGCAAAATACCGCAAACTGCAAACTTCGTTTTCATGCACCGATTATACCACAAAAGAGGCGAATAATAAAGGACGAATTGAGCGGCTGCAATTTTTTTGAATTTACCTATTGCAATCCGACCGATTTTGTGCTATACTACTGGACGTTGTCACGACACCAAAAGCGAGCTTAACTCAGTTGGTAGAGTGCCACCTTGCCAAGGTGGTTGTCGAGGGTTCGAGTCCCTTAGCTCGCTCCAATTTTTAGCGTGAAATGACACACCAGGATGGGAGCGTAGCTCAGTTGGTAGAGCAAGAGACTCTTAATCTCTGGGTCCAGGGTCCGAATCCCTGCGCTCCTACCATCCGAGACCTTTTGGCTAGGTAGCTCAGTTGGTAGAGCAGCGGCCTGAAAAGCCGCGTGTCGCCGGTTCGAACCCGGCCTTGGCCACCAATCCCAGATCAAACGGCGGATCGGCCATGATGCATTTCCCTAGCGTACCGACCTCGCATTCGTTCAACTCGTACCATATCTTGGCGAGCGCGGCGATCCTTTCCGCATAGAAGTCCTGCAAGTCCACTACGCACCGCACCTCGTTGCGGATGTCAAGGGGGATGGGCGGCGCATAACCTCCCCGTCCGTCCAAGGCTTGCACCCGTTTGGTTGCGATGGCCTACATTATGCCAGGAACCGGCATCTGGCACAATGGCGGTGCCAGATTTCACACTTATCCCGGATATGCATTTGAGCCAATAAAATAAGGGAAAAATATATTCCGAGAATAGAGAAAAAAGAGGGGAGCCTTTTTTCCGAATACGCTATAATAGCGTTGCACATAATGTAGTTTGCAGTTTGCAGTGTGCAGTTTGCAGTGTGAAAATGCAATCAACGCAGAGGCGCAGAGGAGCAGCGATTCGAGAGAGAGTGTACTGTGGGGACGCGGGCGTCTCGCCCGCAGTCAGTAGTTTGCAGTGTGCAGTTTGCAGTTTTTGGTAGCAATGTCAACCCCCACTGTGTACTGTGGGGACGCGGGCGTCTCGCCCGCGGAGGGTTTGCAGTGTGCAGTTATGGACGCGGCGCGACAACTGCACACTGCAAACTATTTCGGTAATCCAAAAATCCGGGATAAGCGGTGGTATTCGGCAGGTGGGATTTCCATTGCGCGGGTTAGGTGAATTTGGTATAATATCCGTGTTGACTAAAATAAGGGATTTGGGCTATGGCCAGAATCGTTCGCATTTTCCATCGCATGGCTCTTATGCTCGCTTTTGTTGCGGCGTTCGTAGCATTTGCGCTGGACTACACGCTTGTGGACGTTTCTGTGGAGCCGCCGGAAGTCGTATCCGTCTCCGGCTGCGTGGCGGACTGCATAAGAACCGGCGAAGGACTTATGTTGATGCTGGATGCCAGAGAGGATGTATGGCTATTCTTTTCGGGGCTGCCGGACGGCGAGGATATTGGCTACTCGCTTTTGGCTGCGGACGGGACTGTTCTGGCGCAAGGCGAGGGTTGCTATCTGCCGATAGAGGAGTATCCTTCGGCGGTTGCAGCCGAGATATATTCGCTCTCCGGCGAGGCGGACTGGAGCGAAGTTTCCGAAGTGCATGCCAAGATCGCTACAGATGTCGCTAGGTCAAGAACATCGGCTCTGCGCATCGCTTCGTCCGAATCCGGGCGGATGGCATCGGCAAAATCGTCCGCACAGGGCACCGTCATGGCCGAAGACTCCGGCTTCATTCTTCTCGACGGATCGCCTGTGCCGCTCACGCTTAATCCCGGCACAATGTATGCCTCGGACTCCGTTGCCGGTCTTTCTCCGGAAAATACGACAACAAACATAGTCTCCATCGACGATATGCTCGTCTCTGGCAATTTCCCCGGACACGGGGCATTCTCGCTGACGGCATCCGGCTACGTCTACGTTTCTGCCGGAGAGAGTTTCATGGTTGGTGCGGACGA
>JAFVCR010000052.1 GCA_017479035.1 Kiritimatiellia bacterium
ATGCCGTGGCAAACCATCCCGCCGCCACTATGGCCGCCGCCGATGCAGTGCGCATCGTGTATGCCAGCAACAATTCTTTGATTTCCTCGTTCATAAATACCTCTCGACCTGTTTGCAGATGCCGCTTATTTGAAGAACGCTTCGATTTCCTCGAGTGTCTTGCCCTTGGTCTCCGGCATGAAGAACGCCGCCGTGATGAAATAAATCACCGTGAAGCCCGCCAGTGTGAAGAATATGCTGTGGTAGCCGAAGCGGTCTGCCCACGGCAGAAACACGGAGGCAATTGTCGTGGAAACGCCCTGGTTGATGAGAAGTGCTATTGACATCCCGTTTGCGCGGATGCGGTTCGGCATCAATTCCGACAATGCCAGCCACACGCATACTCCCGGCCCTACCGCATAGAACGCTATGAACACTACGAATCCAGCCATGACGGTTATACCCGTCGCAAGGCTGGGCGCGGCCCACTCGTTGGAAATAGCAAGGAACGTCCCGCCGACCACGCAAAGCCCCGCTATATTGCCGCTCGTGCCGAGTTTGAGGAGGAACGTGCGTCCTTTCCTGTCGACCAGCGCAACCGCGACGATTGTCATTATCACGTTGACGATCTTGAAGCCCAGATCCGCCCAGTTTGCAAATTCGCCCTTGAAGCCGGCCTCTTGGAAGATTTTTACGGAATAGTTCAGCGCGGAGTTCACGCCCGTTGCCTGTGTGCAGGCCAGCACCACCACGGCGAGAACGAACGGAATGACGTATTTCTTCTGGAGGAGCGAATCCCGCGATGCTGCGTTTGCGGCCTTTTCGGCGGCTTCCGCTTCGTCGGCCTTTATCATGTCGTCAAGGATTTTCGCTGCCTTTTCTTCGCCGTTGTTCGCCGCGAGCGAGGCAAGAGCCTCCACGCTGCGTCCGCGCCTGTAGAGCCAGCGGGGAGATTCTTTCAGGCGGAACGCGCCGAAGAAGAGTACAAGCCCCGGCACCGCCGAACACCAGAATATCGTCTGCCACGCAACGACTTTCTTGGATGCTTCGACTGTCATATCGTCAGACGCGCCGACGAGATACGTCACCGCCAGCCCCACTACGGCGGCGAACACCAGCCCTATCGTCAAGAGAAGCTGGAACATACCCGTTCCTTTGCCGCGCGAGTCCGCATCGAGGCATTCGGCGAGATACATCGGCACGACAACACCCACAAGCCCTGCCGACGCACCTTGGAGGATCCGTCCGAGCGTAAGGCATGCGAAACCGTTTGAGAAAAGCGCACTCGCGCAGATGATCGGTATCGAAAGCGTGAAGCAGAAAGCGGAAATAAGAATTACTTTCTTGCGTCCCAGCCATTCGGCGAGCGCACCTGCGAACAGCGACGAGAGAACACTCCCGAAAAGCACCGCGCTCACCACAAACGAAAGTTGCTGCGATGTGTAGGACGAGGTCTTTTCAATATACGGCAACGCGGCTGCGATAACGCCCACGTCGATGCCGTATAGAAGCCCTCCCAGCCCTGCCATTACCAAGAGATAAAGCGCATAGTTTTTCATATCGTCTCCAGTGAAGTTTTCTGTTTAAGGCAATATACCACTTATTTCGCCAAAACGCAAGCACAAATCCGCCTACTGCCGCTTGAAACTTGCAGCCGCGCCGCCGCCGGGGCCTGCGCGGAAAACGAGGATGTCGCCGCGCCGCACGGTTTTGTGCTCGATTAGATACGCTTGCGCATTTGCGTCATACGCGGCATCGGGCGCGTCGCGATATATGGCAGCCTCATATGCCGCGCCATCGTCGAGGAAGTCCAGTGGAATGTTGAAGATGCGTGCGTTCTCGTCCGTTATCGCGCCCATATACCAGTCGGCAGAATTTTTGTCTTTGCGCGCTATTGCAAGGTAATCGCCTATTTCCGCATCCAGGTATACCGTGCGCTCCCACTCTACGGGAACGTCCTCTATGAACTTGAACGCATCGGGATGCTTCTCGTAGTTTTCGATGAGGTCGCACGCCATTTGCAGCGGCGAATACATCGTGACGTACAGCGCGAGCTGCCCGCACAGGGTAGAGGAAATATTGCGGTTGCCATTGGACGGCGCGGTTTTGGAAAGATCGGTCTCGAAAATCCCCGGCGTATAATCCATCGGCCCGCCCACGAGCCGCGTGAAGGGGAGTATCGTGCGATGGTCGGGATTGTGCCCGTCGAACGCTTCGTATTCGCCGCCGCGCGCCGACTCGTTGCCGATCATGTTCGGCCAGGTGCGGCAACGCCCTGTGGGACGCACGGCTTCGTGCGCGTTCACGCAGATTCTGTGCGCCGCCGCATTCGTGACGCAATAGAGATAGTGGTTGTTCAACGGCTGCGAATAGTGGTGCTCGCCCGCAGGCAGGATGTTGCCCACGTATCCGCTTTTCACCGTGCGATAGCCGTTCGTTTCCATGAAGCGGTAGGCATTCTCGAGATGGCGTTCGTAGTTTTGCGTGGATGCACTCGTCTCGTGGTGCATGATCATATCCACGCCTTTGGATCTGGCGTAGTCGCGTATCGCAGCCACGTCGAAATCCGGATACGGCGTAGTGAAATCGAAGACGTAATCCTTTTGGTGACCGAACCAATCCTCCCAGCCGATGTTCCATC
>JAFVCR010000053.1 GCA_017479035.1 Kiritimatiellia bacterium
ACCGCCTCGAACTTCTCCACCGGGAGGGATCGACAACTCTCCAAACCCGTTGACGACGGCTCTCACCTCCGCAGCGCGGTTTTGCGGACGAAAGGCGTGAAACACAGTGTTTCACGCCTTTGCTTTGCTGGTCGCGATCCGCTTGTATGCAATAACGTTTGCAATACGGCGGGATTTCTGATATAATCCGTCCAGAATGACTACTCTTCCACTTCCTACAGTCCGGCGATACCCGATATATCTGAAGATGCTCGAGACATCCGACGTGTTCGGCTCGTGCGACTCCATATCCGGCGCAACGCTCGCGGGCGCACTCGGGCTGGAGGAAATTCTCGTGCGCAAGGATCTCGCGCTGCTCGGCGTGCCGGGGCGTCCGCGCATCGGCTATCCCAAAGACGCAATCGTCCGTGCGCTTCGCAACCGCCTTGGATGGGACAATTCGACCGATGCGGCACTTGTAGGCACGGGTTCGCTCGGACGCGCACTCCTCGGCTACAAGGGCTTCCGCGAACAGAATCTTTCGATTGCGGTGGCTTTCGACTCCAGCCCCGCGAACATCGGGATGCGCATCGGCAGGATCTCCATCCAGAGCGCGGACAAGATAACGAAAATCGTCTCCCGCCTCAAACTGCGCATGGGCATACTGACCGTGCCGGACGAGGCCGCGCAGGATTGCGCAGACAAACTGGTTGCCGGAGGCGTGAAGGGCATCTGGAATTTCACTTCCGCGCATCTCGCAGTGCCGGACGGCGTTCTTGTGCAGAATGTCGATCTCGCCTCGTCGCTGGCCGTTCTCTCGCACGCGCTCCGCAACATGATGGAAGGAGCGGAACAATGAAACGCCAAAGCGCAATATCGTTCTTCGATCGCTATTTGAGCGTATGGGTGGCTCTGTGCATGGCATTGGGCGCGGCCGCTGGGAAATTCCTCCCGTCAGTCCCCGCCGCACTAGGCCGCCTCGAAATCGCGCACGTCTCTCTGCCGGTAGCCGTGCTGATATGGCTGATGATATTTCCGATGATGCTCAAGGTGGATTTCGCAAGCATCAGAAACGTCGGGCGCGAGCCGCGAGGCCTTTTCGTGACATGGGCGGTGAACTGGCTCATCAAGCCGTTCACGATGTTCGCATTCGCGTGGGTGTTTTTCCGCGTGGCCTTCCGCGCCTGGATTCCGTCCGGTCTTGCGGGCGACTATCTGGCGGGGGCGGTGCTGCTGGGCGCGGCTCCGTGCACGGCGATGGTGTTTGTATGGTCGCAGTTGACCCGCGGAGACGCCGCCTATACCGTGGTGCAGGTTGCGACGAACGACCTCATAATCCTTGCAGCGTTCGCGCCGATTGTGAAATTCCTGCTTGGCGTGGGCGGCGTCGAAGTGCCGTGGGGGACGCTTCTTGCATCGGTGGCGTTGTTCGTCGTGGTGCCGCTCGCGCTCGGAGTATTCGTGCGCCGGGCGGTCGTGCGGCGGCGCGGCGAAGAGTTTTTCCGCGAACGTTTCCTGCCGAAGTTCTCTCCGCTGACGATGGGCGGACTATTGGCGACGCTCGTCTTGATTTTTGCGTTCCAGGGGAGCGTCATCTTCGAGAATCCTCTTCATATCGCGCTTATCGCCGTGCCGCTGGTGCTGCAGACGTTCTTCATATTTTTCCTTACGCGCTTCGTCTGCCGCCGTCTCGGGCTGCCGCATGCCGTGACCGCGCCGGCAGCGATGATCGGTGCGTCGAATTTCTTCGAGCTGTCCGTGGCAGTGGCGGTGTCGCTCTTCGGCGCGACTTCTCCCGTTGCGCTTGCCACGGTCGTGGGCGTTCTCGTGGAAGTCCCCGTGATGCTGACGCTCGTCGCCATAATGAACCGCGACTCCTAGGTTCAGAAATCGACGAGGGAGATTTCGCAGGCGGGGTCGCCGACAAGTTTGAATGCGGAGGGGTCGAACGAGGTCCATTGTCCCTTCGCCGCCGAAAACTCCAGACTTTCACGCCCCCTGACTTCATGGAATACGATTTCCACATCGTAATCTCCGGCGGAGGGAAATGTTATCGTCTTTATATCCTTCTTGCCATCTGTAAGGGTTTGATCCCATGCGGCGGAAAAGTCTTTCCGCGTGATTCTGATCCGGGCATAGTCATCGACACCTACTGAAAAAGTCCAGACTCCGGCGGAGGGTATGCGGATTTTTGCCGTGGCGCGTGCGCCGAAGTAATCGCCGCCCCCGCCAGGGAAGTCTGAGTGGCGACCAGGGAAGTTATATGCGCTGCCTCCAAGAGCGATAACTGGATATTTCTTCACTGCGCCCGGTAATGGTTTCGCCGCGTGCGCCGTCTTCGCCTCCGCTTCGTCCAGAGAGCGGACGTTGTCCACACGGACGACGCTCCACGAACCTTGCTTTTTCGGCTTTCGAGGCAACGGCGAGGTCTGCGGACGCATCGTGATTTCGCAGTCCGGTGCGCCTATGGGCAGGAATGCTTCCATATCGTATGTAGCCCATTGGCCTTTTGCCGCAAAAACCATTAGACACGCCGGCCCGCCCAGATTGTAGTAGAGGATTCCGGCATCGTAATCGCCTGCTGCGGGGATTGAAACCGTGAACAATTTCATCCCTCTCGTCGCTCCGGGACTTGCGAAGGTTTCCGAGAATTTCCCGCGCCGCAGTCCCATCTTGAAACCGTCGTCGCTATTGATTGCAAACGTCCATGTTCCCGCAGACGGAAATCGCATCGTCCCGCGCGCCCGCAATGCAAAATGCATGTGTCCAGAGACATCCTTCCCCGGAAACGGGATGTCGTTGTGGTCGCTCCAATTTAAAAATGCAATGATAGAGCAGTCCTCTACATATAGAGGATTGCGTTTCAAGGCCGCTGCGGCATCCTCAAGAGATCTCAACTGCGTCATGCTGTCGGCAATGCCTACGCGCCATCCCTTTACAAGCGGTGCCGCAAAGGCACACCACGCCATAGCCGCAGTTGCTGCAAAAACAAATAGTCGCATCAAAATGTCTCCTCTTTCGGGAAGTCGAGTCTCCATGCACCGGCGGGGATCGCCTCTCCCGCCTTTATTATGGTAATAACAGCACTCTTCCCTTCCACAACGCAATCGCAGTGCGCATGTTTGCAGACAATCGCAAGGATTTCCCAAAGAGAACAGTTGCCTACAGAGATCCTCGGCACCGTCACCGCACCGCAATCTTTTGCGGCAAACCGTATCCGCCGCTCGGCCGGCGGCAGGGCAGGAGCCTCAAAGAATCCTGCTGCGACATTGAGCCGCTCCGCCACATCTGCAATAGTGTCCGGGGAATTGAACGAAATGGCTTCCAGCCGGATCGCTTTAAGTCTGGACTCAAGCCCGTTTCGCGCCGCCCTGCGGCTTATTCCGGCAAGCCCTTGCCGCGCTCTTTGTCCGGCGATGTCCTTTTCTTTGTCCGGAAGGCGCTTGTTGACGATAGCCGCCAGATAGTTCCCCGCCGCGTATTCCCGGAATGCCCCTTCGGCGGTGCGTTCGAGCGGCTCGTAGTTCCACCAGAAATCGGCATTGTCGTTTTTCATGCCGCAAACCATCGTCAGGATAGTACGTGCATCCGACACATTTCCCGACGCGGCAATCAGTTCCCCGAACCTGCGCCACGATTCCGTATCGTCGGGATTTGCCTTGAGTCGCGCCGCAAGATCCTGGATTCTTTTCCCCGCTTCCAGCCGTGTGCAAACCTCCTTGCGAAGCCCGGAAAGACGCGAATCGGCTTGTGCCGCCGCAATGGGCACCGCTTTCAGCAAGTCCTGCATGTATTCAACTGAATGCGGAACTCCATGAGAATACAATATATCTTCCAGCGCATCTGCCGCCTTGCCGTACGCCTTGCCGCGCACATAACACGCAACTGCACCTTTCCGGAAGAAAAACGGTTCGCTGGCGGAGTTGGACTTCCGGGCAAACTCCATTGCCTTGTCTCCGACCGCTTCCGCCGTCATCTTCCGCGCTTTGAGCCGTGCCATGAACGGAGCCATCTTCTCTTTCACGGCATCCCGTCCGCCAGGGTCGCTGTCGTCCCGGCTATACCGCAATGACATTTGGGCTTTCAGAAATTCCGTCGCGGTGATGGCAAAGGCACACCACGCCGCCAGCAGCAACATAGCCGTCAAGACGATTTTCTTCATTTCACTCTCCCGGACAAAAAAGCACGCCGGAGAATGTCAAAGACACCCTCCGGCACGATTTATCTATGAAACGGCAAATCATCCGCCCGGCAGTCACGCCGACGGGCAAACGATTACCCCCCCCCATTAGACTTGGCTAACATGTATATGCGCCTCGTAAGCGAACGCTCTCTACAGGAGTTGAGCCTGACCCCACGACGAGGAGAGGAAGATGACGGTTCCGCCCAAAAGGGCGATTGCAAGCAACGCTGCGACAAGCCCCGCTATGGCGAATGCGGAACTGCCGCCGTCACCTGCAGGCGCGGGCGGCGGGATGTCGAGTTTGAGACGGTCGTTGATGATTGCGCCGCCCGCAGGTGCGGGTGCGGCGGCGGGTGTGGAGGGTTTCTTGATTTTCATTGCAATTTTCCTTTACGGCTGGTGGCATGCCGGTTCACGATTTCGGCCAGAATTTGTCGGACAATTTCGAGGGGATGCCGGTTTCGGACTTGTCGAAGCAATCGGCGAGGATTTTCCAGCCGAGGTCGAGCGCGTCTTCGAGGGAGATGTTGACGGAGAGATCCATCATGTTCTTCTCGAACGCCGTGCCGTAGCGGAGGAGTTTCTGGTCCCACGCGCTCATGCGGAAGCCCATAGACTGCTTCTCCACGGTCTCTTTGTAGGACGCGTAGAGTTTGATGAGCGCGTCCATGAGCGTGCGGTGGTCTTCGCGCGTATTTTTGTTCACCTGCTGCTTGAGGCGGGAGAGGGAGCCAAACGGCTCGATGCGCCCGTTGCGGAGGTAGAACTGGCCTTCGGTGATGTAGCCGGTGTTGTCCGGGACGGGGTGGGTTACGTCGTCGCCGGGCATGGTCGTGACGGCGAGAATCGTAATCGAACCCGCGCCGTCGAAATCGACGGCCTTTTCGTAGCGCGAGGCAAGCTGCGAGTAGAGGTCGCCCGGATAGCCGCGGTTGGAAGGAATCTGCTCCATCGTGATGGCGATTTCCTTCATCGCGTCGGCGAACGATGTCATGTCCGTGAGGAGGACTAGCACGTCCTTGCCTTTTAGTGCAAACTGTTCGGCGACGGCAAGCGACACGTCCGGGACGAGCATGCACTCGACCGTGGGGTCTGCTGCGGTGTGGACGAACATGACCGTGCGCGAGAGTGCGCCGGACTTGTCGAGCGTGTCGCGGAATTTGAGGTAGTCGTCATACTTCAAACCCATGCCGCCGAGGATGATCACGTCCGAAGAGGCCTGCATCGCGATACGGGCGAGAAGTTCGTTGTAAGGCTCGCCGGCGCGCGCGAAAATCGGCAGTTTTTGCGAAACGACCAGCGAGTTGAACAGGTCGATCATCGGGATGTTCGTGCGCACCATGCGGTTGGGCATGATGCGTTTGGCGGGATTGACGGACGGCTGGCCGATCGGCACTTTCTGCGAATCTAGCGCGGGGCCGCCATCGCGCGGCTCGCCTGAGCCTGTGAACGCGCGGCCGAGCAGTTCTTCGCCGAAGGGGATTTTCATCGTTTCGCCGAGGAAGCGGACTTTTGCGGAGGTGTCCACGCCGCGCGCACCTGCGAAAATCTGCACCGTCACGTTTGCGCCGTCGAGTTTGATGACCTGCGCGAGCGACGTCCCGGCGCGGCTTTCCACCTGCGCGATTTCGCCGTATTTCACGCCCTCGGCGCGGAGGGTAGCCACCGAGCCGGAGAGAGCGTCGATCTTGTGATAGACTTTGGAATCAAACACGGGATGCCTCCTCGATCGTTTTGACGAGCGCGGCTTTGGCGGTCTCGAACGCGCCGTCGTCGCTCTTGATATTGTTCCAGTCGATGAATGCCTGTTGGAGTTCCATGAAGAACTTGCGCACGGCATCCTTCTCGGTGAATGTGTAGTCGGTGAAAAGCGCCTTTTCAACCACATCGAACATCACCTTCTGCCGTGCGGCGGGCGTTGACGCGTCCACGTCCGAAAACGCATTCTGCTGGAGATAGACGGCATCGAGGAATTCGCTCTTGAGATATTCGGTGAAGTCCGCAAGGCTCGTGCCTTCTTCGCCCACGACCTTCATCATCTGCCCCACCTCGTTGCCTTTGCGCAGGAGCGTGCGGGCTTTTTCGACGCGGGCGGAGTCGATCACCGGGGGGTACTTGCTCCACGAATCGAGCGGGTCGATGGCGGGATAGCGCCGTGCGTCGGAACGCGCGCGGGAAAGCCCGTGGAAGCCGCCGACCACTTTGAGGGTCGCTTGCGTGACGGGTTCGTCGAAGTTGCCGCCGGCGGGCGAGACCGTTCCGCCGATTGTCACGGAGCCGATGGAGCCGTCTTTGAGTTTTACGCGGCCGGCGCGCTCGTAGAACGCGGCAATGCGGCTTTCGAGATAGGCGGGGAATGCTTCTTCGCCGGGGATTTCCTCAAGCCGACCGGAAAGTTCGCGCATCGCCTGCGCCCAGCGGCTTGTGGAGTCCGCCAAAACAAGGACGTTCAAACCCATCTGGCGGTAGTATTCCGCAAGCGTCACCGCCGTATAGACCGATGCTTCGCGGGATGCAACCGGCATTGACGATGTATTGCAGATGATGCAGGTTCTCTCCATCAGCGAACGCCCGGTGCGGGGGTCGGTGAGTTCCGGGAATTCCTTGAGAGTTTCCACCACTTCGCCGGCGCGCTCGCCGCAAGCCGCGGAAATCACGATGTCCACCTCCGCATAACGCGCGGTGGTCTGCTGCAGAACCGTCTTGCCCGCGCCGAAGGGTCCGGGGATGCAGTACGTGCCGCCAACCGCCACGGGGAAGAACGTATCGATGGTGCGGACGCTTGTGACGAGCGTCTCCGTGGGTGCGAGGCGTTCCACATACGCCTTTATCGGCACCTTGACCGGCCAACGCTGATACATCTGCACTTCGACGTCCTTGCCCGCCGCGTCGGTGATTACGGCCACCGTATCCTCCACCGTTTTCTTGCCGGCCGGGACGATGCTCTTCAAGGTATATACGCCCTGCAAGCGGAACGGCACCATTATTTTATGGTCGAAGATGCCTTCTTTTACCGTGCCCAGCGTTTCGCCCGCAGTGAGCCGTGCGCCGGGTTTCGCCAAGGGCTGCCAGTCCCACTGCCTGTCGCGGGGAAGCCCCTTGAGGTACATTCCGCGCTGGAGGAAGAATTCGGAATCCTTGGAAATCTTGCCCGCCTCCTTTGCGAGATCCGCAAGCGGATTCTGCAAGCCGTCATAGACCTGCGTGAGGATGCCGGGGCCAAGCTCCACGGCGAGGAGTTCGCCCTCGAACTCCACCTTGTCGCCAACGGCCAGGTCGGTAGTGGAGTCGAACACCTGCATATCGCACAAATCGCCGCGCACGCGCACGATTTCCGCCATGAGGCGCTTGTCGCCAAGAAGCGCGTAGCCCACTTCGTTCTGCGCCACGGCGCCCTCAAAGCGAACCGTTATCATGTTTCCGCTGACAAGCGTAATCTTGCCTGTAGTCGTCATAGCCAATCCCTTTTACAAATCGATTTTTCCTGCGGCGGTTATCGCATCGAAAACCTTGCCGCCTTCCTGCGCCGAAATCTTTGCGCGTTTGCGGGCGATGCCTAGGCGTACCGAATACGCGAATAGAGCCTCCACGCCGAGCGGCGAGGCCGCCGGAACGAGGTCTTCTACCGCATCCCACAACACGCGATCGACAGCAGCCTCGCGTTTTGCCGTATCGCGTTCAGCCATCGCCGCCGCCGCACGGTTGCGCCAATAGAGCGAGCACCCCTCTGCGGCGCGTTTCCATTTTGCGGCATCTTTGCCTTGTGCCTTGGCGCGTTCCTCGCAAATTGCGTTGCGTATTTGCGTTTCGAGATCGAGCCACTTTGCCGCGACCTTGGAGAAATCCACTCCATTGCAAAGGCTGCCGAACGCCGCATCGTCCATCGCACCCGCGCCATCGAACGCAAGCGGCGGCAAGGACGAAACAATGTAATCGACCGTCATCGCGGCTTCCTCACGAAACAAGCGCGGCCAGATCGGGGCGCAGACGCTTTGCAAGAGCCGCAGTTACAGCCGCACCGGTGAAATCGTGCTCCACGCGGCCGCCGTCGAGCTTCACGGAAAATCCGCTCTCGAGCGTCTCGTCCGTAACAATCTTCACGCCTTTTGCCGCCTCTGCGGAAAGTTGCGCTTTGAGTGCTGAAGCGATTTTCGAGTTTGCGGCGATTTCCGCATCGCCGCCTGTGCCTATGGCCATGACCGCCGCTAACGCGAAAGTGGCGGCGGCGGAAGGTTCGCCAAGAGCCTTGTCCACGTCTTTTGCAAGGAGTTTTTCGAGTTTGGCGGACACTGCCTTTTCGATTTCGAGGATCACATCGCGCGCCGCCTGCGAGATGGTTGTTTTAGCACGTTCCTGATAGACGGCGGCCTCGTCCTTTGCCTTTTCGAGGGCTGCGGCGGCCTCGTCTTTTGCCGCTTTGACGATTGCGGCGGCCTCGTCCTTTGCCTTTGCGATTACGGCAGCGGCCTCGGCATCTGCTTTTTCCACGCCGTCGCGCCGGATTTTCTCCAGCAATGTCTGCAAATCTTCCGCCATGAATGCAATCCTCCAATAACTTGTATACCGTAATTATAACACCCAAAACAAAAACGCGCAAGCAGAAATTTCAACTATTTGGCTTTGCGCAGTCAGTAGTGTGCAGTGTGCAGTTTGCAGTGTGCAGTTTTAATCAACGCAGAGACGCAGAGGTGCAGAGACGCAGAGAGTGTGTACTGTGGGGACGCGGGCGTCTCGCCCGC
>JAFVCR010000010.1 GCA_017479035.1 Kiritimatiellia bacterium
AGGAGATGCGAAAATGAAGAAGATACTGATGGTTGCCGCATTGGCGGCAATGGTAGCGGGCGCGGCTCCGGTAGTGGAGATAACGAGCGTCCAGCAAGAATATCCGTGGACGAATACCGTGGACATTACATATACGTCTACGGGTATAACGGAGGAGAATACATACTACGTCATATTCAAGGCGCAGGATGCCTCGGGCAATGAAATAGGCGTTGTAACGAACGATCTCAAGGTGTCGCAAGGCTCTACGTGGGTTGCGCAGTGGCAGCCGCCGTTTAACGTCCGTTACGAAAACTGCACGATGACACCATACGTTTACAAGGGCGGCATGGACGACTACATGATCGTGGATCTCGAAACGTGGCAGGTGACGTACGAGTTGATGTCCGAGCAGGATGCGAGCAACAAGAAATACAACACGAGCGACTACAAGACGAAAAAACTGGTGTTGCGCAAAGTCGAAGCGGGAACTTATACAATCGGGGACAATTCGGCGAGCTGGGATACGCAGCACGATGTGAGCATCGGCAAGGATTTCTACATAGGCATATTCGAAGTGACGGAGGGGCAGTACAACAGGATGCTGGGCAACAACACGGGTTATTCGTCCATGCTGCCGGTGAGCAATATATCGTGGATAACATTCCGTGGGAATTCTGGTGTGAATTCCGCGCCAAGCGCCGGTGCGGCACTGGCGTTGAACAATAAGACGAACATGCAGTTCGATCTGCCGACGGCTTCTATGTGGGAGGTGGCGGCGCGGGCGAACACCGCAGGCAATTATGTGAACGGTTCCACGAGCGCAACCATGCTTAAACGCTATGCCGTTTTCGGCGCGAGTGCAAAAGCGAATGTGGGTAGCAAAGACCCGAACGCATGGGGAATCTACGATGTTACGGGCAATGTGCACGAATGGTGCCGCGACTATGCATACAACGGCGATTTGAAAACCGCGCAGACGGACGGGTTGGTGGCGATTTCGAACGGGAAGTCTTCATATCGCGTAGTGCGCGGCGGATATTATGGGGACAACTACGAACTGGCGTGGAATACGGCACTTTCGTTCCGCCAGGAGATTGCGTCAAACAACTTACACAACGGATGGGGATTTCGCATAGCATACATCAAGCAGTGATGCGATTTCACACTGCAAACTACAAACTGCACACTGCAAACTACAAGAGAGGGGAGGTGGCGTATAGGTTGTATAGAGGTCTTTACATGTTAGTAGTACGAACGGCGGGAGCGATGCTTCCGCCGTTATATGCGTATTGCAAAGAGCGATGAAAATAATTAGCGAAATGTGTTGCCACGCAAGGGGATATGTGCTAAAATTAACGCCGTTTCCAAAAGTTCCGGAGTGTTGAATGGGTACGTTAATAAGCGGTTTCTGGGTGTCGAGTTTCATAGGCAAGGCGATAGTGCTGGTGCAGATCGCGGGCAGTGTGATACTGCTTGCGGTGGTGCTGGGCAAGATACGCGCCTTTGCCGCGGTGCGTGCGTCCACGCGGCGCATCGGGCACGACATAATGGGAGGGGAGGATTCGCTGTCGTATTATCTGGCGCGGCATCATTCATCGGGCAGTGCGATAGAGAACATATACACGGCCTGTTGCGACAGGTTGTTCAATTTGCTTTCGCCGGAGAAGCGGCGTGCGATAGCGGCATCCACGGTTGCGCAGAACGAGCCTGCCGCGCTCACGCGCCACGAAATGAATCTTGTGCAATCCATCTGCGACCAGAAACTCGACGACGAGGAGATAGCATTGGAGCGCGGGATGGGGATTGTGACTTCCATTGTGGCACTTGCGCCGATGCTGGGGCTGCTTGGGACGGTGTGGGGGGTTCTCGATGCGTTTGCGGCGATTGGCGAGACGGGGTCTGCGTCGATTGCGAATATGGCTCCTGCGATTTCAAGCGCGCTTGTTACAACGGTCGTGGGGCTTTTGGTGGCGATTCCCGGCGTGGTGATGGATTCGGTGTTGCGGGCGCGCATGCGCAAAATAATGAGCGACCTCGAAGGCTTTGCGGACGACCTCATGGGCCGTATCGCGCTGGAGTATCAAGGGCGGAATTGACGGCGGGGGCGAACACATGAGATCGCGGAAAAGACGTGCGCGGCAGGATCGCGCAAGAGCGGAGATCAACATGAACTCCCTCATCGACCTCACGTTCCTGCTGCTGGTGACGTTCATGATAACCCTGCCCGCGCTGGAGATGGGAGTTTCGATAATCCTGCCGAAAGGCAAGACGGATCAGCTCCCGCTGAAGGAAAACAAGGCGCATCAGATAACGCTGGACTACGAGAAGAAACTCTATTTCGACAAGTCCCCGGTGTCGTTGGACGAGTTGGAAAAACTCCTTGCCGAGAAGGTGGCAGAAGATCCCGACATGCCCGTTCTGGTGAGGGGCGACGAGCGGCTGGAATACGGCGAAATCATGGACGTGGTGAAGAGCGTATACAAGTGCAAAGTACGTAGGATGTCGCTAGTGACGGTGGACAAGTGAGGGTGCAGGGTGAGGCTTTTCGAGGACATATTGCACGGCGCGGAGAAAGAAGCCGCAAATCCGTTGAACCGCAAGACGCTGCTTGACGCGGCGGTGGCGCACGGTATTTTGCTGGCGGCGGCGCTGGCGTGTTCGTCGTGCACGTCCTCGCCGCAGGAGACGATCGTCCCGATAGATATGACAATAGTCCTGCCGCCGCCGCCCGAAGAGGAAGTGCAGCAGGAGCCGGAAATCGTGAAGAAGGTGGAAGAGCCGCCGCCGCAACTTGACGACAAACTCGATGCAGTCGAGAAAAAGGTGGAAAAGCCCAAGCCGCCGGAAGAGAAAAAGGAAGAGAAGAAAAAAGAAGAGCCGCCGCCAAAGCCGAAGAAGGTGTAAAAGCCTGTGGTGGTGGACAAGTCCGTAGTGGTGAAAGGCGAGAAGCCGAAGCCGCCACCGAAAGTGCCAACCTCCACAATCAAAACGAACGAGAAACCTCTTTCCGAAGCCGATATTCTAAAGGCTCTGGGCGGTGGCGCGCGGCCTGGCGCGACCAATTCACTTCCTAAAAACGAAGGCGAAAGATGCTTCGGCGTGATAAAACGCACCATCGACCGCGAGTGGAGCCGAGAGTCGTTCACATGGTATGCCGGGCTGCGCAGCGGCATCGTGGAAATACAATTGGGCAAGGACGGCACGCTGCGCGGCTGGCGGCTGGCCGGCACCACAGGTTCTGCCGAAGTGGACAATTCAATCCGCCGCGCGATGACGCGCATCGAACGTTTCCACGGGCTCACAGCCACGTTCATTTCCACCTATCCGGTGATTTCGATCGAACTCAAACCCGTGGGAAGGTAGCGGGTGGAATCAGCGGGCGAGCCGCTCCAGCGTAGTGCGGATAACGGGGTTGGCGTGGGGGGAGGAGAGGTATTGGCGGGCATCCTGCCAAACATCGGGATCGCCACGGCGTGCACGCGCCACGAGTTCCGCTTCGAGGCGGATTCGCTCACGCAGACGCGACGACGGATGCCATGCTTCCACGATTCTGGCGTTTTCCTCCTCCGTGCGGTCTTTGTGGCATTGCGCACATGCGGACGCGCCGCCGTAGTCAAGCGCCAAGCGCGGATCGGGAGGACGGAATGAATGGTCGGAATGCTTGATGCGCGCGAAAGACGTCTTGGGCATGTGGCAGTCCGTGCAGGAGGGGAGAGGGCGGGCTGGATCGGACGATTGAGATTTGTGGCGGGAGTGGGAAGCGTCGGCGAGTTTGTCCGCATGGCATTGGGTGCAGGATGTGATGGAATCGGTCTTGGTGCGGCCTGACGTGGTATGGCAGGAGAGGCACGTTGGCGTTTGGGATGCAGCGTTTGCAGTGCGGAGGCATGGCGACATGAGAAAACGCGTCCAGGTGTAGTACTCGCCGAGGTCGCGGCCGTCCGCAGTGAAGTCGATGTCTTCCAATGCCACGAGTTCGCCGTCGCGATAAGTTTTGGAGTGGCAGGATTTGCACGAGGTTGCGTCGAGGCGCGTGGCGGGGCAAAGCAGCGGAAATTTGGTGTGGGGGCGCAACGGGCCGTGGCAGCCTTCGCAGGTGATGGTAGGCTCGAGCCACGTTGTGGAGAAGGTGCCGTCTGCGGGGGAGAAGTTTGCCCACGATGGGGAGACGTGGCACTGCATGCAGTTGGAGTTGAAGGTGAAAGCGTCATGAGTCCAGTGGAGGGGAGCGTCGCCAGGGATCCAGTCGCGCACCATAGAGTCGGGCATGGAATACCATTCTTTGCGCCGCAGATCCCACGCCCACGGCATGGTCTGCAAACGGCCGCCCGGCATGGCGCGGAGATATTGCACGATGTTCGTGCGGCCTATGGCCCACAGGCTGGAGGGGATTTCGTTGGTGGCGGCGCGGAACTGCATCGCGTGCGGAGAAGTGCGCCAGAGTTCGTATTCTTTTTCGTGGCAGGCGCGGCACGAAATGCTGCCGGCGTATTCCGGCCCCGTGGCGGCATCGTAGCCGCGCCACGCCACCCATGAAACAATGCCCAAGGCGAGTGCGAGCATCAGCGCGGGCGCAAGATTCTTTTTCTTCTTTTCTGCCATGCTTCGCACTTTGTCCGGTTCATTCGATCCATGCAGGTTTTACGTTGCGCAAATCGCCTTGCGGGAGCCAGTCGGGCACGAGATAGCGAGCGCGTTCCGTTTCGTAGAGGGATTTGAGAGACTCGAAAACGGTTTTGTAGTCGGGATCGGCGGCGCGGTTCACAAGTTGGAGAGGATCGGCGGCGTTGTCGATGAGCAACCATTCGTCGGAGAAAGTGAAAGGTTTGCCTTGCGGCCAGTTGCGGTTTTTGGCGAATCGCGCAAACGTCCAGCGGCTGGTGCGCAGGCCGTCGTGGCGGGGTGCGTTGTGCTCGCCGGGGTTTTCGTAGAAGGCGTAGTAGAGCGGGCGATCTTCAAAGGCATCATCCGTGCCGGTGGTGAAAAGCGGCGAGAGGTCGCGGCCTTGCATACCGGCTTTTTTCGCTTCTTCGTCCAGTCCGGCGAGATGGCAGAATGTGGGGCCGTAGTCGATATTCTGCACCATTGCAGTGGAGCGCGTGCCGGCTTTTATGCGGCCTGGCCAACGCATTACGAGCGGCATGCGGAAGCTTTCTTCGAGGATCCAGCGTTTGTCGTACATGCCGTGTTCGCCGGTGTAGAAGCCTTGATCGCCGCAATACACCACGAGGGTGTCGCGCGAGAGCGAGTGTGCATCCAGATAATCAAGGATGGTGCCGATGGATTCGTCCACCGCCATGATGGTGCCGAGGTAGTCTTCGAGATAAGTCCGCCAACGCCACACGGCGAGCTTTTCGGGGTCTTTGAGTTCGCCAGATTTCACGCGTTCGATCAAGTCCCGCGTGCGAGCGGCGTGGTAGCGCACCCATTCGGTTTTTTGCGCGCGATCCATGCGTTGCAGTTCGCCGAGGCGCCAGAGATAGCCGGGGATTTCCACGGTTTGGCACACTTCCCGGTCGGCGATATAAGGAGTGAAGTCGTCCGTGCCGAGGTCATCGCGCAAAAGGTCTTTGTTTGCGGGATCGGTGAAGAATTCCGGCGGCAGGATGTGTTCGTCGCTCCACACGGCGAAGTGGTGGGAGATTGTTTGTTCGTTGAGGAGCATTGATGCGGGGCGGTTGGCGTATTCGTCGAAGAACGTAGCCGGCGGCTCGAGCGCGGCGAGGTATTCTTTGGCTTTGCCGAGATGCCTTGGCGCGGGCAGCCAAGGGCGGTGGGGTGCTTTGTGCGCCACTACTAGCGCGAAGGGTTTTGCTTTGTCGCGGTTATCGAGCCAGTCGAGGGCTTTGCTGGTTGTGATGTCCGTAGAATATCCGGGCACGCGTTTGCGCCGCCACGACGAATACGCCGCGCCATTGCCGTCCGCGCCGGCGGGCAGGTCGAAGTAGTCGGGATTGTAGTATTCGCCTTGGTTCCAGAAGATTTCCCAATGGTCGAAGCCAGTGGGTTTGGAGTCCAGATGCCACTTGCCTATGAGCGCGGTCTGGTAGCCGGCGGCTTGCAGGATTTTGGGGAAGGTGGGTTGCGAGCCGTCGAACGCGGGGCCGCCGTTGTAGAGGTATGCGTTGCGGTGCGAGTGGCGGCCTGTGTATATGGTCGCGCGCGAGGGGCCGCACAGCGAGTTGCCGCAGTAGGAGCGGTCGAACACCATGCCTTCGTTTGCAAGGCGGCGGAAATTGGGGAAGGGGACGGGAGAGTCTCCAGCGGAAGTGCCGAAAGCCTGCACGGCGTGGTCGTCGGTGATTATAAAAAGTATATTGGGCCTGTCGTTTGCCAACAGGGATATTGATATAGCAGCAGCAGTGGTGGCCAAAAATAGTTTCATGGGGCGATACTTGCACATAACGCGCGATTTGTCAAGCGAAATCGGAGAAGGGGGTGAAAGTGCAATGCGCGGCCCAGTTCGTCAAGTAGAATGGACACTCTTTGATGGTTGATGTTTCCCGAGAACAGAGAAAAAAGAGTGG
>JAFVCR010000054.1 GCA_017479035.1 Kiritimatiellia bacterium
CACCTGTTTGGTGAGCGCAATGTTTTCTTCATAGGGAAGGTGGGAGCCGTCGATCATCACGGACGAAAAGCCGGAGTCGATGCAGCTCTTGCACGTCTCAAAAGAATCGCCGTGGTCGAGATGTAGGACGATTTCAGGATGCTCGCAGCCGAGTTCCTTGGCATACTGCACCGCACCTTCGGCCATGTAGCGCAGGATGGTGGGGTTCGCATACTTGCGCGCACCCTTGGAAACCTGCATGATGACGGGGGACTTGGTTTCTACCGCCGCCTGGACGATGGCCTGCATCTGCTCCATCGTGTTGAAGTTGAACGCGGGGATTGCGTAGCCGCCCTTGACCGCGCGGGCGAACATCTCGCGGGTATTCACGAGACCGAGATCTTTATAGTTGACCATGTTTCTCCTTTGTTGGAAAATCGCCGTTTATTATAGACTTTTTGCCGCGAAAATGCAAGAATAAAAACGCCCACTCCCTGCCGCGTCAGGTCTCCGCAGGTGCATCCTCCGCCGCAAGCAGCGCCTCCACGGCCACCGGCAGGAACGGATCGATGTCGTTTGCCTTGTCGGAGGGGATGTCTGGCACGAAAATATCGGGCACGGCGGGGTTGTTTTCCATGTCGTTACCGAAAGCGTCGTAGCAGCCGCGGAACGCGTCGCGGAACATGCCAAGATCCAGCAATGCGCGGTCGGACGTGGCAATCACGCCGCCGTTCGTGGGCTGGCCTATCAATATGCCGCGATGCGTGTTCCTTATCGCGTGCGAGAAAATCTCGCCATTGGAAAACGTCTGGCAGTTGGAAAGCAACGCCACTTTGCCGGAGAACACGGGCTTGCCCCAATAGGACATCAAATACGCGTGATGGGCGAACCCGCGCGACGAGAACGTGGAGTGCGAAGGCGTGCAGAGAAGGTCGAGTATGCGATCCGCAGTGAAGCCGCCCGTATTGCTGCGCACGTCTATGATGATCGCCTCCTTGCCGTATGCCTCGGCAAAGAGATCGTCCTGGAACGCATAGAACGTGGCCCAATCCATTTGCGGGACGTCGATGTATCCCACGCGCCCGCCGGAGAGTTCATGCACTTTTCTGCGTGCGGCGGCCAGATCGGCATTGCGTTTCTGGCGGCGCGCTGCGGAAAAATTCTGCGACTGCACGCGCGTTTCGCGGCGGACGCTGTCGCGGCCTTTCGGCGACCACGTAAAACGCACCGTGCGGTTTGCGTTGCCGTTCAAAAGTTCCGTGGGGTCCATGTTGCGCGTTATGGGTTTGCCGTCGATCGCATGTATGCGATCCCCCGGCGCAATGCCGCACAGCGTAAGCGCAGCCGGGCCGTCCGGCAATACTTCCTGCACTTCCCACCAGTCGCCTTCCGTGGCGAATTTCAATATCAGCCCCAGATGCGCCGTCTGCTCTTTCCACGAGTGCATCGGCGCGCGCTTCTCCCATTCGCGCAGGCTCTGGTCGGACGCGTAGAACCCCAGATGCGATGCGTCGAGCTCGCCCAGCATCCAGCGCATTACGCGGTAGTATACGCTCATGGATGTTGCGTTGCGGGCTGCGGGAAGGAGTTTTTCTTTCACCGCGTTCCAGTCCGCGCCGTGGAGATCCTTGTCGTAAAAACGGTTTTTGATGCGCGCCCACGCCATGCGGAACCCAAGTTCGCGGTAGTCCGCCACATCGGTTTCTTGATATACGTGCACGGGTATGGTGACCTCGCCGTGCGCGGGGAGATTGTCCACAATCCACGTCACGCGGCTGTCGCGCGAAAGCCAGCTCGCGTTGCGGCCCACCTTCTTGAAAATGCGGTTGGGCGAAGGCCGCGATGGGATTTCTATCGAATGCGTTTCGCCATTGCCAGCATCGTATGCCACAGTTCGCGAATCCCAGCGGAAGAACGGTGCCTCCGCACGCACGTTGATGCGGCGCACGCGCTTGTGGAGATCGTCGAAAACGATTTTCACGTTCCTCTCGTTTGCCTGCGCATCCGCGCCGCCGGTTTCGTCCACTGCGGGGAGGTTCTCGTCTGCAACCTCTTCAGCCGGGCTTACGCTGTAGTCCTGCACTTTCGCACGGGCGTTTTTCTCGGCCTTTTTGAGATCCGCCGCTTCGTCGGCCGGGTTCAAATACACGTAGAAAAGGCTTGTGGCGTTGTTGTCCGCAGCGCGTTCGCCCACAAAAACTATTATCTTGCCGTCGGGCGACCATACGGGCCAGTCGTCGCGCTTGAAGTTGCGCGAGAGATTGTACGCCTCCGCATCGGGGTCGGTCACGGGCACGATCCACACGTCATAGTTGCCGTAGATGTCGCCCAGCGTCACCGTCACCCAATTGCCGTCCGGCGCCCACGAATAGAATCCCGCGCCAGATGCATCCGGCCCTTGCGCGAAAACATTTCCCTGCCTGTCTGCAAACGATAGTTTGCCGAGGTCGTTCATCCATGCAAGGAAGCGCCCGTCTGGCGATACCGTAAGCCCGCGCCGGACGAGATCGTCGTTCGTCAACCGCGTATGGACAAAGTCGTCATTCTCCCACCATGCTTTCGTCTCGTCCGCGCGGCGCGCCACGCACAAATCCACCCCGTCGCCACGATCGGAAAGATAGTAGAGATCCTTTCCGTCAGGCGAAAAGAAACATTCGCGCTCGTGCGTGAGGGACGATCCCTTCACCAGTTTCGGCTCGTGCAGATCCGTCTCCATCACCCACAAATCGCCGCCCGCAGTGAACGCCACCTGCATGCCGTTGTCGGTAAAACACACGTCACCCGTTTCGTCATTGTTCCATACCATTTCGTAGTGGCGGCGTTTCACCGGGTTTTGCGCCAGCGTGCGTATCGCCGGGAAAAGCGGCACGCGCACTGGCACCGCTCCGGCGATTTTAAGGTCGAGCCGCCAGAAGTCGAATCCGGCGCGGAACATCAGCGTGGAACCGTCTGCGCTGACCGACGGCTGGAAGCAGTGCTCGTCGTTGAACGCCGTCAAGCGCGTGTCGGTGCCGTCCGCAAAATCGTGGAAGAACACGTTGCGGAACGGAAAACCTTTTTCTGCGGAAAGATAGTAGAACCCGCCGCCGTCGCCAGTCCATACCGGGTTGCGTGCACCGTATGGTGTCTTCACTATGCAGGTAAAATCCTTTGTTTCGAGGTCGTACATCCATATCTCGCCGGCTGCGGCGGAGAACGAATGCGTGCGCTTGCGGTATATCTCGTCCCCGTGCCAGGTGAAAAGCAGTTTCTTGCCGTCCGGGGAAAGGTTGGGATCGTCGCCAACAGCATCAAACGGCATCTCTTCCACTTCGCCGCCTTCGGCATCTAGTAGCACGATACGCTGGCAGTAGAGGTCGCCATCGTTGTCGCGCACCGCCGTGCATACTATCTTTTTGCCGTCGCGCGACCACTGGCGCGGCACCGTCACCTCAGAATGATGCCCCACCTTGCGGCACTGGTGCGTGTCGAGATTCAGCACATAGACGTTGTAGTTGTCCTCCCTGCGCGAGCCGAACGCTATTTTGCTGCCGTCCGCGCTTATCGCCGGCCACGAAGCATCGGTGTTGGAAATTACAGGCCTCGCCTCGCCGCCGGACGTAAGCGCGCCCCACACCATGTCGTTCCACTCGAATATGAAGAAATTGCCGTGCGGCTCCACCGACGGATTACTGCCCAGGTATATGCGCCCCCAATCGTCCTTTGCATCTGGGGGAATGGCAGTATACCCGCCGTCCCGCGCCACTCCTTCTCCGGCGGGCGGAACGGATGCGGTGGCGCAACCCGCAGCCATCAACATGGCAAGCATTATGGTGCTGTCTAGTCTTTTCATGCGTCGAAATCCGTATCTGTTGGCAAGAGTATTCTGATTGCCGAAAATACAATAACCAGCACAATTTGTCAAGCCAAAAAGTTCTTTGCAATTTGCGCTTTGCGGACTATTCCCCGTCCGCGAACGACTTGAACGCCTCGTAGTAGCGCTTTGCCAAAACGCGTTGGCTTTCGCGGTCGAAATGGTGCTGGTCTTGATTCGTCAATCCCGTGCTTAACACCACTGCCGAATTGGGAACTATATCCTTTATAGAATCGATTGTGGGGTTTATTTTTGCTGCGTGGTCGCCATCCTTGCGCATCCAGCGGCCAATTTCGCCGGCGATGAACGGCACATCATCGCCCAACCCAAGTTCGCTGCGCAGCGCATTTGCCACGGCCGCGACCTCCTGCGCATAGTTCGCCTGCAAATCCTCTACGGAACGTTTCGCTGCATCGCTTTCGCCTTGATGCCACAGTATCGCAATGATTCTGCCGTCCTTCGCCGCTGCTTTTGCACGTGCCACGGCGCGGCGGAAATTGCCGTTTTTCTTGCCGCCCGGCAACCATGTGGCAATCGCGCTGCCACCCACTGCGCACGGCACCACGCCCACCTTTTCACCGGGATGGTCTGCAAGATAGAGTTTCACAAAATCGTCCACCGGCCCCACCGCCGCATATTTCCTGTCGAAATGATACGGGCTTTTCGCTGCCACCCATTTGCCTTCGCGGTTGAATTTGTACGCATCTTGCACCACCTCGCCGTCTCCGGCGGCAGGTTTTGCACGCCCCGCCATGTTGCTTTGCCCTGCGCAGAGTATTATTTTAAGGTCTTCGAGCCCTTCCACCACCTGCTCGTCAGGATCCACAGCCGCTTCGCCGCCAGTTTCCATCGCCTCTATGCTGTCGGCTGCTGGCGGCGGCGGAAGCGCGAGGAAAAACGGCTCGATTTTCTCAAGCATCATGCCATGCCCTTTGGCGGTGAGGTGTGCATTGTCGCTCTTGCCTTGGAAAATCTCCGTTTTCCCTTCGCCCATGTGCGGATCTATCCCCGAATCCCTTGCCGCATCGTAGAACGCCACTCCCAGCCCGGGCAGCGTCTCGCGCAGATACTGCAACGTCTTTTGGAAATACGGCCTTTGCACATTCCACGGCGAGACGAAAACGATTTGCGATGCCGGATACTTTGCGCGCAGCCGCGCCACGAACACCGGCACGCCTTCCTTGAATTGAGCAAAACGCCTTTCGCTTTCGGCGGCGCGTTCCTCTTCGCTTGCACCGGCCTTGCGCAAATCGTCGCAACCCATCATGGAAGCATCGTTATGCCCGGCCACCACCACCACGTAATCCGCGCCGTTCTGCATCTTCGCATAGCGCGAAATCATCGGCGCTCCCCACTTCTTGTCGCGCTCCAGAACAAGCGTATTGCCGTTGTGCCCGTAGTTCAGATACTCCATCTGGTACTTTTCGGCAAGCCGGTAGTGCCAAGTCTCCTCTATCGGCCGCTTGTGGTTCTGCACGTAACTATCTCCAATAATCGCCATCTTCCTGCGGAACAGCGGTGCATCCTTTATCTCCTGCGCCACATCGTCCGTGCGCTCTATGGGCTTCGTGGCACGCAACATGCCCGCCGCCGCGCACGCCATCGCGCCCGCAAATACCGCAACCATCGCAAATACAATCTTTTTCATGCAGATGATTTTACCCGCCAAAGCGTTTTTTGTCAAGCCAAATCGCGCAAAACCGCCATATCTGCAAATCCAGGCCGCTTCCAGGGGAAATTTTAGGTTGACTTTTCCCAATAAATATGAGATAATACGCAACGTTTTAGCACCCGTGGTGAAATTGGCATACACGCTAGATTCAGGTTCTAGTGCCGCAAGGTGTGTGGGTTC
>JAFVCR010000055.1 GCA_017479035.1 Kiritimatiellia bacterium
ATCGTAGACTAGATAGAAAAGGGGAGGCTCGATGCGGAAATAAAGATTGTGCTTGCGGACGTGCAGGATGCGAAGATACTCGAACGCGCGGCGCGGCATGGCATCAAGGCGCAGTGGCTTGATTGCGCACCGTGGAAAACCAAGTTGGAGGGCGCAGCGGAGGACGAGTGCATCCGCATATTGCAAGAGGCCGGGTGCGACACAGTGGTGCTTGCGGGCTTCATGCGCATAGTGAAGCCGAAATTGCTGGAGGCGTTCCCGAATCGCGTGCTGAACATACATCCCGCGCTGCTGCCGGCATTCCCGGGAGTGCACAGTTGGACGCAGGCGCTCGATTACGGATGCAAGGTGGCTGGCGTTACGGTGCACTTTGTGGATGCCGGTACCGACTCCGGGCCGATAATTGTGCAGAAGGCTGTGCCGGTGATGGAAGATGATACGCCGGAGACGTTGCATGCGCGAATACAGGTGCAGGAACACATTGCGTACCCGGAGGCATTGCGTCTGCTGGCGGCGGGGCGCCTTTCCATAGAAGGCCGGCGCGTGCGGATAGCAGGGTGACGGCCGCATGAGGGAATTTGGCGCGAAGCGTGCAAACGTATGCAAGAGCAGTTGCCAAGGAAGCGGAAATATGGTATAATCGCGTTCAACCATTTGGAACACATTTTATGAAAACGAATGTAAACGACTCCTTCGTAGTATTCTCTGGTACGGCCAATCCCGCGCTGGCTGAAAAGGTCGCGAATTGCCTTGGGATACAGCTCTCCAAAATCGATATAAAACGCTTCCCCGACGGCGAGTCCTTCTGCCAGGTGCAGGAGACTGTGCGCGGCAAGGACGTATTCGTGATCCAAAGCGGCAGCCCCAACCCGAACGACGCATACATGGAGCTGTTCATAATAATCGACGCACTCAAGCGCGGCAGCGCGGCGCGCATCACCGCAATTCTTCCCTACTACGGCTACGCTAGGCAAGACCGCAAAGACCAGCCGCGCGTGCCGATAACGGCCAAACTCATCGCAAATTTGCTGACCACGGCGGGAGCAGATCGCGTTCTGACGCTGGATCTGCACGCCAACCAGATACAGGGATTCTTCGACATCCCGCTCGACCAACTCCATGCCGAGCCTGTCATCCTCAAATACATTCGCGAAATGCATCTTCCCCGCCCGATAGTGGTCTCGCCAGACACGGGCGGTGCGAAGACCGCGCACTCCTATTCGCGCAAACTCAACACCGGGCTTGCCATAGTCGCCAAGCAGCGCACGGGCGATTCCACGGTGGATGCGTTCAGTGTGGTGGGCGACGTGAACGGTTGCGATGTGATAATGGTGGACGACATGACGGCCACCGGCGGCACGCTTTCGGCAGCAGCCAAACTGCTGCGTGCGCAAGGAGCAAAGTCGATCCATGCGTTCGTAACGCATTTCCCGCTTACGCAAAAAGGCATGGAGCGTTTGCAGGACGAAGCGTATATCGACGAATTGGTAGTTACCGATTCGATACCTCTGCGCGAAGGGTTCGACCCTTCAAAACTGCCGTTCAAGTTGACGGTGCTATCGGTCGCGGAACTTATCGCAGAGGCGATCAAACGCATACACGACAACGAAAGCGTGAACTCGCTCTTCGTGAGCAACTGACGGGGGCGGAACATGGACACCGCCACGGAAGGAA
>JAFVCR010000056.1 GCA_017479035.1 Kiritimatiellia bacterium
GAGGTTGTTCGAGGCCGGTGCAGACCGTTATCTGCTGCGCCATGAAACCGCGAACGCAGCGCACTATGCCATGCTTCATCCGCCGGAAATGGCTTGGCAAAACCGCATGGATTGCCTTTTTGCGCTGCGCGAAATTGGCTATCAAGTGGGGTGCGGGTTCATGGTGGGTTCGCCGCATCAACGTGCGGAAGATCTTGCGAAGGAGTTGACGTTCCTTCAAGAGTTCAAGCCCGACATGTGCGGGATCGGCCCGTTCATCCCGCATCACGGCACGCCGTTTGCAAATGAAAAGGCCGGGACGCTGGAGGAGACGTGCTACATGCTCTCGCTCATACGCCTTGCCGTCCACGATGTGCTTTTGCCGGCCACTACCGCATTGGGAACCATACATCCGCAGGGACGCGAAAAAGGCATCCTCGCCGGCGCAAACGTGGTGATGCCAAATCTTTCTCCAGTGGCCGTGCGCAAGAAGTACGAACTCTACGACAACAAAATCTGTACCGGCGAGGAATCCGCGCAATGCCGCTTCTGCCTGGCGCGGCGTATGGAGTCGATTGGCTATCGCATAGCAATATCGCGCGGCGACAGGCCTCCGCGCACATAGCATGCCTCCCCTTGCCGGAGCGCAATGCAAATAAAGTATTGTGCGACGGGGCGAAATATGGTAGAATTGCCGCCTTGAAAATATCGCCCTGCGGGGCGGGACGTGCACTATGGCAGAAGAAAACAAATCTACGTTGGATCCGCTTGCCTCTCTTTGCAAGCGCAGGGGTTTCATTTACCATTCCTCCGAAATATACGGCGGAATGCCGGGATTCTGGGACTACGGCCCTCTCGGCTGCGAACTCAAGAACAACATCAAACAGGCATGGTGGCAGTTCACTGTGCGCGGCCGCGAGGATGTGGCCGGCCTTGACGCGACCATCATCATGCACCCGCGCATCTGGAAGGCCTCCGGCCATCTCGACACCTTCTCCGACCCCATGACAATGTGCAAGGACTGCAAGAAACTCATGCGCGCCGATCAGGTGGAGGAAATCCGCGCCGAACAGAAGAAACCCCACAAGGACGGCTGCCCCTATTGCGGCGGCGAACTCACCGAACCCAAACCATTCAACCTCATGTTCAAGACCGTGGTGGGGCCGATCGACGATCCTTCCAACGTCGCATACCTTCGCCCGGAGACGGCGCAGGCGATATTCGCGCAGTTCACGAACGTCATCTCTACTAGCCGCTTCCAGGTGCCGTTTGGCATTGCGCAGATGGGCAAGTCCTTCCGCAACGAAGTTACGCCGCGCAACTACACGTTCCGCTCGCGCGAGTTCGAGCAGATGGAACTCGAGTTCTTCATCCGTCCCGACGAAGCGACGGAACTTCTCTTCGGCCACGTCGTGACGCTTGCGGACAATCCCGACCTTGCGGGCGAGCCGCAGCAAGACTGGGGCTGGGAGGTCTGGCACAAGTATTGGGTCGAGCAGCGCAAGAAATTCATCACCGCGATGGGTCTCCCCGCCGAGCATTTCACAGAATACTGGCAGAAACCCGACGAACTCGCCCACTACGCCCGCGCTTGCGTAGATATTGAATACGATTTCCCGTTCGGCCGCCAGGAACTCGAGGGCATTGCCGCACGCAGCGATTTCGACCTCACGCAGCACCAGATACATTCCGGCGAGCCGCAGAGCGTTTTCGACGATCCTCTCAAGCAGGCTTGCAAGAAACTCGACGATGCCGCCAAAGCCGCATTCATCGAGAAGGTGCAGAAGGAATGGGTCTCGCGCGGCAAAGACCCAGTTGCGGCGGAGAAATTCGTCAAGCAACTCTTTGACGGACGCTACATCCCGCACGTCATCGAGCCTTCCGCCGGTGTCGATCGCCTCATGCTCGCGCTCCTGTGCGAGGCCTATGAAGAGCAGAAACTCGAAGGCGGCGACGTGCGCACGGTTCTGCACTTCTCTCCGAAAGCCGCGCCTATCAAGGTCGCAGTCTTTCCGCTCGTCAAGAAGGATGCCGCATCCTACGCTATGGCGCGCGACATTTTCAAGACCCTCCGCAAGAAAGTCAACGTGTTCTGGGACGAAAGCGGGCAGATCGGCCGCCGCTACCGCCGCCAAGACGAAGCGGGCACCCCGTGGTGCATTACCGTTGACCCCGACGGCGCGAAAGACGGCACGTTCACCGTCCGCGACCGCGACACAATGCAGCAGGAACGCATGGATCTTGCCACATTCCTCGCAAAGATGACCGCCGCGCTGGAGTTCTGACTTTCCACGAACGGAAACGAAACGCCCGCTTGACGAAATTGCACCGTCAAGCGAGCGTTTCGCTTTGCTTTGGGCGGTGCTGTTTGCCGTTCCGGGGGAAATTGCAACGGGGAAAGGCATAGCTCCTTTCCCCGCGTGTACTACTGATAAAAACCTCGTTCCATATAACCTAGAGGCAGCCTCCTTTCTTCATTGTTTCCGAGCGGTGATTGAGTGGATTATCACTTTACCACTATTGCTGCGCGGAAGCCATCTCCGGCGTATGACGAGTTACTGGGAAGCCCGCGTCTGGCGGAAACCGTCCCTGCCGTCAGATCAGTGCTGGAGTGGTGCGCTGCGGCGCCGCGTGTGGTGTAGTATGCCGCATCAAC
>JAFVCR010000011.1 GCA_017479035.1 Kiritimatiellia bacterium
AAGCGGGAGTGCGGATACGCAACCCGCAACTCCCATCCGCCCCCCTGCGGCATATACCCCGCATGCCACTTCGTTACGCTCTCTTCCTTCGTTTAAGGCCCAACATTCCCGCGCCTACCAGCATCAGTATCGCGCTCGACGGCTCGGGCACTCCCGTCCATCCACCTATTACAAACGGTGCCACATCCAACGCCAGCGAACTGGACGGCACCAACTGCCCGTTGTAGAGGTAGTTCGCCACCGTGGCTCCGTTTATCTGGCTGAACTGGGTAAGATTGAAATCGTCTCCCGACATGTATCCCAATTCCACCAGGAACGTGTAGGAACTCGTAGCGTATTGCGATTCGACGCTCGTCTGCAACTGCCCGCCCTGGAGAAACAGCAAATCGCTCACGCCGGAAGAATCGGTTTCACCATTGCTGTATGCCAACGCAAGCGGCGTTGCGCTGAACAGATTGTCCACGGTCACGCCGCCTTCCACCACGCAGATGCGCACGTTCGTAGACCATTCCGCTACCTTGTCCGTATTGGAAAGTTTCCACAGCATCGTATCGGCATCCACTGCCGCCCACGCCGCAAGTGCGAATAAAAGCGTATAAAATCTTTTCATTTCAATCTACCCTCCGCTTTCATTCCCATGAGATGGTCATGTCCTCATCGCCATTCCGGATGTACCAGAAACCATGCCCCATGTCAACCTTGCACTCGTAGCGCTTCGATGCGTCTTTCACGAACTGCATCCACTTCCCGACCGACGCATAATACGTGAACGTCTCGCGTATATTCCCCTTCGGTGCCACGATCATATCGCCGTCCGCCGCGCCTTTAGCCTCCGTGAAAAACTCGTTCACGTCAAGGTCGCTCGTCAAGGGGGACGCAATCAAATTTACGCCCTTGGCTATAGTCGTCTGCGGTGCTGTGGCGCTCGCATCATCCACCTGCCCGTATACGTAAAACGGCTCTGTAAGTTCATGCGTGCCTGTGTTGCGATGCAGCAGCACCGCCGTTCCGCGCGGAACCCCCGCCGTATCCGAACCCGCAGTTGCATTGTTAGGATTGCCCACCGTGGAAATCGCCACGCCTTCCCACGCGCCGTTCTTCAACTCGAATGCAGACAGACCAGAGGTCGAAACCGCGCCCCCCTCGCCCTCTTCGTACGAATCCTTCGTCCAATAATAGAGATAGGAGCCATCGTTGAGGTTGGCGGTTTTTACAAGATCCTTCACCTTCACGGAGTCGCCCGTGCCGCATTCCACCCAAGGCACCGCGATTATCGTATCGGCATACGCGGATGTGACCTTCATCACTCCCAGCGTGTTCGCGCTCTCCACCGTAGTGGCAAATGCGAAGGCGGGCAACGCAGATGCCAACGCAAACATCTTTTTGCAGTCCATATCTAAATCCTTTCCTGTTTAGTGCCCTTCTTCTTATTTAATGCCCTTTACCGAGAAGAACCCGGCCTCCCCCGCCGCCGGCACGGTTATCGTTACGGTGCCGTCATCGTTCACAACGCGCTCGTCGGTCTCGGCGGTCTTCACAAATACGTCGTCAAGCGCACCCGCGCCGCCCACGCGCACCACCGCAGGGAGGTTCGCAAGCGTGATAAATGCGTTTTCGCCGTCAATCCTGAAACCCACAATCTCCGGCTGCGCCACGTCGGGTGCCGCCGCCGCAGTAGCCGCAGTAGACTTCTTTGCCACGTTTTTCACTATGATTTCATCGCCCGCGCTGCCGTTGGATGCCGCAAGCGAACTCGTCGTCAACGCCCCGGAAGGCTCCCCGGCCGCATTCACCTCGTAATTGTTCCGCGCAAGAGCGTAAGTCCCGCCCTCCTGCAGTTCGCGCGTGTCCAGCAGGCACAGCTCGTATACGCCGCTGTCCAGTGAGTACCTGTCCACCCAATCCTTCGGCACTTCGAAAATCACACTGCGCGGCCGCCCGTTCAACGCAAGCGGCTCGATCTTCAGCACCAAATCGCCCTCCCCGATAGGCTCTCCCGCTGCATCGATCCCTTCAAACACGCCGTCCTTCGACCACACAAGCGCATACCTCTCGCCATCGAGAACCGTCGTCCCGTCGGCATAAGTGTCTACTGCCTGCGCACCGTCGGCAGCCATCACCGCAATAAGCGTGGCGTTCGCGTCAAGCCCCCACAATTGCCCCCCGAGCATCGCCAACCCTGCCATGAAAGCAAATTTATTCATGTTTTGAAACCTTCCTTTCCCCATGCCGATTATATTTTAGCACTTTTTGGGACGCAACGCAATACCAAAATTCAAGTTTTTTTTCGCAGTGTGCAGTTTTCTATTAACGCAGAGCCGCAGAGATTTGTCATGTTGTTCGTCGTCCACCCCCTGTGGGGACGCGGGCGTCTCGCCCGCGGAGGATTTGCCGTTTGTAGTTCTTGTTAGCAATGTCAACCCCCACTGCGTACCGTGGGGACGCGGGCATGCCTGTGCGGCTTCGCACCTCGCCCGCGGCTTCCACCATGTATCCTTATATGTATACTCTTATATGTATACTATATATATGAAAGGCTCACACCAAGTTCACAAAGTCTTCAAAAACTTCGTGTCCTTCGTGAACTTCGTGTGAGC
>JAFVCR010000012.1 GCA_017479035.1 Kiritimatiellia bacterium
CTCAAAACTTCGTGGACTTTGTGTGAGGTTTTATGCTCTGCCGCCCGGGTATTTCCGCTAGGCTCTGGAGAGGCATCAAAGCCGTAAACGAACCGGCAAGGATATGGCTGCGAGATATAAAGTATCGATAGATGAGATATAAAGTATCGATACTTTCGGCAAGAAGTATCGATACTTTTGGGTGAAAGTATCGATACTTTTTACTCAAAGTATCGATACTTTGCATCTCGCAGAGCGCGAAAGCGCCATTTGCGACGCCCGGGAGGGACAGTGGGCACATGCATTTTGCGCTTGCATTGCGCGGCGGAATCGTGTATAATACCCGTGTTTCTGTTTGGAGAAACAGAAGCGAGACAACGGAGAAAAGAAATGTTGAGAGTTTGCAGCAGGGAATTGTTCGAGGAGCGCACGGCGGGCGGCAGGAAAACCCCGGTGTGGCGCGAGTTCCTTGCAGACCGCGAAACCCCTGTAAGCGTGCTTGGCCGCCTCGCCGAGGACGACAACGTATTCCTGCTCGAAAGCGTCTATAATGCCATAAACCGCGGGAGATATTCGTTTTTCGGGCTGGATCCGAAGGCCGTGCTCACCGAAAAGGACGGTTTCGTGGCGGTGATGAAGCCCGGCGTGGCCGCGCCGGAGATTCTGCCGGAGAAGACCGCGCTGGAGGCGATGCGGCGGATTTTCGCGGAAGAACCATTCGAGCCCGCGCCGGAACTGCCGCCGATGCAAGGCGGGGCGATAGGCTTCCTCTCCTACGATGCGATAAAGATCTTCGAGCCGCGCGTGGGCCTTGTTGCGGATAAGGACACCCCACAGGCGTGTTTCATGCTTACCGACCGCCTTGTGATATTCGACAACGCCCGCCAGACCATGCTCGTGATGGTTGTGGCGGATGCTAAAACCGGCTACGACGCGGCCATGCGCGGCATCGATGCAATCTACAAACGCATCACAGGCCCGGAGCCTGCCCCCTCCCCGATACCGTCCGAACCGTATGTTGCGGACGGCGCGCCCGTGCCGGATGCGGACTTCACAAGCGAAATGACATTTGACGAATACCGCGAAATGGTGCTCAAGTGCAAACAGGCCATATTCGACGGCGAATGCATACAGATGGTGCCCTCGCAGAAATTCACGGTGGACACCAAAGCGCGCCCGATACAACTCTATCGCGCCCTGCGCCTGATAAACCCGAGCCCATACAACTTCTTCATGAAGTTCTCCGGGCGGTGTTTGATAGGTTCCTCGCCGGAAGAATTGGTGAAAATGACGAATCGCACGGCCTCCACCTGCCCCATCGCCGGCACAAAACCGCGCGGCAAGACGCAAGAGGAGGATCTGCGATTGGAGGAAATCCTCACGCATGACGAAAAGGAATTGGCCGAACACACGATGCTCGTGGATCTAGGTCGCAACGACCTTGGCCGCGTATGCAAGACTGGCACCGTAAAGGTGGACAAATTCGCGTATGTGGAGCGATATTCGCACGTGATGCATCTTGTAAGCCACGTCAGCGGAACGCTGGAAGACGGCATGGATATGTTCGACCTGCTGCGAGTGACGTTCCCTGCGGGTACGCTGACCGGCGCGCCGAAAATCCGCGCAATGGAACTCATCGCGGAATACGAGAAATCCCCGCGCGGCGTGTACGGCGGCACGGCGGGATACTTCAGCTACACGGGCGATATGGATTTCGCCATCATGATACGCACGATGGAGCGCATCGGCAGGAGGCTCATGATGCGCTCCGGCGGCGGCATTGTGGCAGATTCGGTGGTGGAGAACGAATACTGGGAAACGATAAACAAGGCACGCGCAATCTTCAATGCGGCCAAGTTCGCGGAAAACATTTGACGCACGGCTGGGAGAGAGGATTTTACGATGATTTTGATGATCGACAACTACGATTCCTTCACCTACAACCTCGTGCAGGATCTCATGGTGCTTGGCGCGGACATGAAAGTGATCCGCAACGACAAAATCGACATCGCCGGCATCGAAGCGTTGCACCCGGCGGGCATTGTGCTTTCGCCAGGGCCGGGCAATCCCGATTCGGCGGGGGTGACGCTGGCGGCGGCAAAGACGTTTGCGGGGAGAGTGCCGATTCTAGGCATTTGCCTGGGGCATCAGTCCATAGCACAGGCGTTCGGAGGACGGGTGGTCCACGCAAAGAAACTGATGCACGGCAAGACCTCGAAAATAACGCACGACGGCAAAGGCATCTTTGCAGGTATGCCGCAGGGTTTCACGGCGATGCGCTACCATTCGCTGGCCGTGGAAAGAGAATCCCTGCCGGATTGCTTCGAGATTTCGGCTTGGACGGACGACGACGGCGAGATAATGGGTCTGCGCCACAAGACGCTCTCCATCGAAAGCGTCCAGTATCATCCCGAATCGATAGGCACGCCGGAAGGGCCCAAGCAACTAGCCACGTTCCTCGCCCTCTGCGGCTAGATGACAGCCTATCTCCAAAACATGCTTTTGCAATGGCGAACGGGCAGTATAATATAGGTATTATGGCCGAGCGCACACGCGCATACGGCCGCCGGCTTTGCGAGGGCGTGGCGGAGTATGCGCAGAAGCGCGGCGATTGGGTGCTGATACCGCTCGATAGCGCAGACCTAGCCGCGCGAAACCTGCGCAAGATGGACGGCTTCATCGTCCGGACGATGGACGATACACTTCTCCGCGCATTGCAGGGCACAGGCAAGCCCGTGGTGGATGCTCTATGCCGCAAGCCTCTAGAGGGTGTGGCGGTGGTGGATGCCGACCATGAAGAGGTGGCGCACATGGCGGCGGAGCACTTCCTTGAGCACCATTTTACATCCTTCGCCTATTGCGGATGCTACGGCGAGGGATTTTCCGACGCACGCCGTGAAGCGTTCGTGCAAGCGTTGCGCCGCGCCGGTCACACCTGCGAGTGCTACACGCCACCGCCGGGAGCATTGCATCGTTTCGACGATGCAATCAGCCGCTGCGAGCGCATTTCCTCTGGCGGCGACAGCGCGGCTTTGCGCAAATGGCTGCTTGCACTGCCGCCGCGCACTGCGGTATTCTGCTGCCACGACCGCCGGGCATGCCAGGTGCTGCGCATCTGCCGCGCGTGCGGGATAGACGTGCCGCAACGCATTGCGATACTTGGCGTGGACAACGACACTCTGTTGTGCTCGTTTGCGTCGCCGATGATTTCGTCGATCGAACCCGATGCACATGGGGCGGGATTCCGCGCGGCGGACGTGCTCCAGCGGATGATGGACGAACCGGAACTTTGCAAATGCCCGCCGCGCATATTAGTGATGCCGCGTACGATAGCGGTGCGCGCGTCGAGCGAGGTGTATCCGCTTGATCCGCCGTGGCTGTCGGACGCATTGGTATTCATCCGCCGCAACGTGGCAAGGCGCATTTCCGCCACGGACGTGTTTGAGCGGATAGGGAAGTCGCACTCGCTTGTGGAGAGCGCATTCCGCAATACGCTCTCCACCACGGTGCAGCGCGAAATAATGAAAAGCCGCATCGAAGAAGCGCAGCATCTCCTGAAAACGACCGATTTGAGCGTGGTGGCCGTGGCCGCACGCGCCGGATTCAATTCTTCGCAATACTTTTGCAGGAGTTTTGCAGCAGCAAACGGCATGCCGCCGGACGCATACAGGAGACAATTCGCAAGAAAGCGCGGCGAGGAGATTGAATGTGCGCCATAATGTGCCAGTGGCACAGCAATTGTGGCACAAGAGGGAATGGCAAAGTAGGCAAACGAGGGAAATTTGCGCGTATTTTTGGCAATTTGAAGCATTGGCACGGCACTTGCTGTTTTACAGCAAACCCCAAAGCGGGGCAATAGATTTGCAAAGGAGAAGATAAAATGACGATACGTCCTTTGGGCGACCGCGTTCTCGTGGAGCCGCAGGAAGAAAAAGAGCAGAAGGTCGGCGGAATCATCAGTCCGGACGCTGCCAAGGAAAAGCCGATGCAGGGCAAGGTGCTCGCAATAGGCAAGAAATACGACAAGGATCACAACGAGATCGCTTTCGACGTGAAAGTGGGCGATACGGTTCTGCTGCCCAAGTACGGCGGCACCGAAGTGAAAATCAACGACAAGAAACTCACTCTCGTGCGCGAAGAGGATCTCCTCGGCGTTGTGGTGAAGAAGTAACAATACAACAGGAGTCATCATGGCAAAGCAGATTAAATTCGATGCGGAAGCGCGCCAGAAGATTTTGGCGGGCGTTGAAAAGTTGAGCGCGGCGGTGACCAGCACCCTCGGCCCCAGCGGCAGAAACGTTATTCTCGACAAGAAATTCGGCTCTCCCCAGATCACCAAAGACGGCGTGACCGTGGCAAAGGAGATCGAGCTGGCAGATCCCTTCGAGAACATGGGCGCGCAGATGGTCAAGGAAGTCGCGTCCAAGACGAACGACGTCGCCGGCGACGGCACCACCACGGCAACGCTTCTTGCCGAGGCTATCTACCGCGAAGGCCTCAAGAACATCACCGCCGGCGCGAACCCCGTGGCGCTCAAGGCCGGTATCGACAAGGCCGCTGCGGCGGTTGTGGCGGAAATCGCCAAACTTTCCAAGAAGACCAAGGGCACGGAGGACATCGCACAGGTAGCGACAATCTCCGCCAACGGCGATGCGGAAATCGGGCAGATCATTTCCGAGGCGATGGACAAGGTGGGCGAAGCCGGCACCATCACCGTGGAAGAAGCCAAGACGCTTGAGACGACGCTCGATGTGGTCGAAGGCATGCAGTTCGACAAGGGCTACCTCTCGCCCTACTTTGTGACCTCGCCCGAGGACATGGAGTGCGTGCTGGAGAATCCCTACATCCTTCTTTTCGAGAAGAAGATCTCCAACCTCCAGGAACTCCTGCCCGTGCTGCAGAACGTAGCCAAGGCGGGCCGCCCGCTCATGATCATCGCCGAAGACGTTGAAGGCGAAGCACTCGCAACGCTCGTTGTGAACAAACTGCGCGGTTCGTTCCAGGTGTGCGCGGTGAAGGCTCCCGGCTTTGGCGACCGCCGCAAGGCGATCCTCGAGGACATCGCGGTGCTCACCGGCGGCAAACTCATCTCGGAAGACCTCGGCATCAAGCTTGAGAACGTTACGCTCGATATGCTCGGCGTGGCGAAGAAGGTGACCGTGGACAAGGACAACACCACCATCGTAGAGGGTGCCGGCAAAACTGCCGACATCAACGCCCGCGTTGCCGTCATCAGAAAGCAGATCGAAGACACCACCAGCGACTACGACCGCGAGAAACTCCAGGAGCGCATCGCCAAGATAGGCGGCGGCGTGGCCTTCATCAAGGTGGGCGCGGCTACTGAAGCGGCGATGAAGGAAAAGAAAGATCGCGTGGACGATGCTCTGCACGCAACCCGCGCGGCGGTGGAAGAAGGCGTTGTCCCCGGCGGCGGCGTGGCATTCATCCGCGCACAGAGCGCAATCGAGAAACTCGACCTCGCGGGCGACGAACAGGTCGGTGCGTCCATCGTGGAACGCGCCATCGAAGCGCCGCTGCGCAAACTCGTGGACAACGCAGGGCTGGAGTCCGCACTCGTCGTGGCAAACGTCAAGAAGGCTACTGGCGTGAAGGGCTACAACGTGCGCACCGGCGAATACGTCGATATGCTCAAGGCCGGCGTGATAGACCCGGCAAAGGTTACGCGCAGTGCGCTGCAGAACGCAGCATCCATCGCGGGGCTGCTCCTCACGACCGACTGCATGGTTACCGACCTTCCCGAAAAGAAGGACTGCAACTGCGGCGGCCACGGCGCACCCGGCGGCATGGACGGCATGATGTAATCCACATCTAAAATGCAAATGGAGGAGCGGTGCACACCGCTCCTCCTTTTTGCATCTGCAACCGCCTCCACCTGCACACACCCTTATATAGGATTTTTGGATTACCCGAAATAGTTTGCAGTTTGCAGTTGTCGCGCTGCGTCCATAACTGCACACTGCAAACCCTCCGCGGGCGAGACGCCCGCGTCCCCACAGGGGGCAGATACCGCACGACAGGGCAAATC
>JAFVCR010000057.1 GCA_017479035.1 Kiritimatiellia bacterium
GACACAAAGTTTTTGGAGGCTTTGAGGGCTTTGTGTGTGTGGGGGGGGGCTTTTAACCACGAAATACACGAAAATTGAGGGGGAGATGCTCACATGAAGTCCACGAAGGACACAAAGTTTTTGGAGGCTTTGAGGACGTTGTGTGAGGATTTGGACATTTCTATATGGAGAGAGAATACATGGAGGAAGCCGCGGGCGAGACGCCCGCGTCCCCACAGGAGGCAGACACCGCATATATATAAGGATATGGTATATATATGAGGAAAGGATGTATGGTGGAAGCTGCGGGCGAGGTGAAAACCGCGGGCGAGACGCTCGCGTCCCCACAGGGGGCAGACACCGCATATATATGGGGCAAATGATGCACGACATGGTAAATATCTCGTGTCTTTGCATCGCTGCGGCTCTGCGTTGACAAAAACTGCAAACTGCACACTGCAAACTGCAAACTGCGGTTGCGGGGCATGGGGTATAAATGAACTTGACTTTTCGGGGGATAGGGGATAAAATATAGGTTGTTTCAAAGAGGATAGAAAATGGATAAATCGCTTTACATAAAGCCGCCGCTGGTGGACAGGCATTTCGACTGGACAGGAATAAACCCCGTGACGAGAGAAGATATAGACAAATTCTTCACGTCCGCGCCGATCGTCCGCGTAAAGGAACAGATGGTGGAAATGGGCAAAAGGCTCTATGCAAGGGGGTATGTGGATGGCAATGGAGGGAATATCTCGGTGAGAGTGGGGGAAGATCTTGTTTTGTGTTCGCCGACGCTGTGTTCAAAGGGGTATATGACGGTGGAGGATATATGCCTCGTTGATATGGATGCGGGGCAGCTGTGCGGATACAGGCCGGCCACGAGCGAGGTGAAGTGCCATATTGCGATGATGAAGACGGCGGGGCATTCGGCATGCATACACGCGCATCCGCCGCACTGCGGGGCGTTTGTGTTTGCGGGGATAACGCCGCCGAACGGAATCAATCCAGAGGCGGATATTTTCACGGGGCAGATACCGCTTGCGCCGTACAATCCGCCGGGTTCGCCGGAGGTGGCGGAGTCGGTAGCGGAGGCATCGAAGCGCTCGAACGTGGTGTTCATGGAGAACCACGGAGTGATCACAGGCGGGAGAGACGTGGAAGAGTGCGAGTGGTTCATGGAGAATGCGGACCAGTATTGCCGGATGGTGTTGCTGTCCACGCTGCACGGGCAGCCGCTGAACCAGGTGAATGAAAAGCACATAGAGGAGTTCGTGGCGTGGCGCAAGTCGCTAGGGTTCAGCGTGCCGGAGGGGCAGGCACCTTACAACACGCGCAAGTTCCACAACTACAACATGGGGACGGCATCCAACTGAAGCGGGCGGAGCAGACGGGCGGAAGAGATTTGAAATGGCGAACAATTATTCTGATGACCAGATAAAACATCTTGACGCGGCCACGCACATACGGCTGCGGCTTGGGATGTACATAGGGCGCGCGTCCGACGGCAGCGACTACGACGATGGCATATATATATTGTTGAAGGAAGTGATCGACAACGCCATCGACGAATACATAATGGGTTTCGGGCGGCGCATCGTGGTGAAGGTGGGATGGGACGATGGCGTGTGCGAGGTGCGCGACTACGGGCGCGGCATACCGCTGGGCAAGGTGGTGGATTGCGTGAGCGAACTCAACACCGGCGGCAAGTTCAATTCCGAGGCGTTCCAGTTTTCCGTGGGCATGAACGGCGTGGGGACGAAGGCGACGAATGCGCTTTCGGACGAGTTCTACGTGAGATCCGTGCGGGACGGGGAGTATTCGGACGCGAGGTTCGAGAAAGGCGTTTTGAAGGAGAAGCATCGCGGCAAGTGCAAAGATGCGAACGAGCGCAACGGCACGTTCGTGCGCTTCAAGCCGGACGAGACTATCTTCAAGCGCTACCGCTTCCGTCAGGAGCACGTGGAGAGGCGCCTGCGCATGTATGCGTATCTCAATGCGGGGCTGAAACTAGAGCTGAACGGGCAGACGATAACAAGCGAAAGCGGGCTTGCGGATTTGATAGCGGACGAGTCGCAATACGAAAAACTGTATCAGCCGTTCCATTTCCGGTCGAAGACGCTGGAGTTCGTATTCACGCACACGAACAGGTTTTCGGAGTCGTACTACAGTTTCGTGAACGGGCAGCATACCACAGAGGGCGGCACGCATTTGACGGCGTTCAAAGAGGGGCTGACTAAAGCCGTAAACGAATACTCCAAAAAGAAATTCGACGGCGACGACGTGCGCGATGGCATAGTAGGCGCGATTGCGATACGGATGCAGGATCCAATATTCGAGGGGCAGGCGAAAACGAAACTCGGTTCGCCTGAAATCCGCGCAGAACTGGTGGCGCAGATCAAGAAGGAGGCGGAGGCACTGCTGCACAAGTTCCCGCAGGAAGCGGAGAAACTGATAACGAAAATAGAAGAGACTGCCAAACTCCGCAACCAACTCAATACCATAAAAAAACAGGCGAGGGAGCGTTCGCAGGCGGTGAGCGTGCGCGTGCCGCAGTTGAAGGATTGCAAGAACCATCTGCATCTGGACAAGAAGGGCAGCAAAAAGGGCTGGGGCGAAGAGACGATGATCTTCCTTACGGAGGGGCGTTCCGCAGGAGGCACGTTGACGCAATGCAGGGATGCGGCAAACCAAGCGGTGTATCTGCTGCGGGGCAAACCGCTGAACTGTTGCAAACTGAACCGCGACACGCTCTACAAGAACGAAGAGTTCTTCAACCTCATAAAGAGCCTCGATGTGGAAGAGTCTCTCGAAAGGCTGCGCTACGGCAAGATAATCTTTGCGACGGATGCGGATGTGGACGGGTTGCACATAAGGAATTTGCTGATAACGTTCTTCATGCGCTTCTACAAGCAGTTGATAGTGGACGGGAGGGTGTTTATCCTCGAAACGCCGCTGTTCCGCGTGCGCAACAAGAAAGAAAAGTATTATTGCTATACGGACAAGGAGCGCGTGGACGCGATAGCGAAGTGCGGCAAGTCCGCCGAAATCACGCGGTTCAAAGGGCTTGGCGAACTCAATGCAAGCGAGTTCAAGGACTTCATCGGCGAGGGCATGCGCCTTACGCCGGTGGTGTGCTCCGAAGACCGGCAGGTGGAGAAGACGATAGATTTCTACATGGGCTCCAACACGCCGGATCGCCGTGCATACATCATGGACAACCTCGTGTGCGACGAGGACAGCTTCGAGTAATGCGCTATGCAATCTTCTCCGATGTCCACGCAAACAAGACCGCATTCGAGGCGATGCTTCTTGATGCGCAACGATGCAAAGCGGACGTGCTCATTTCGCTGGGCGACGTGGTGGGCTACGGCCCAGATGCCGCCGAGTGCGTGAATATCGCCCGCAATTCCACCGCCGTGAATCTAATGGGCAACCATGATGCGGCGGTGGCAGGGTTGCTGGACACGGAAGAGTTCAACGAATATGCGGCAGAGGTGGCGCAGTACCACCGCCGAATGCTGAACCAGGAGCAGGTGCAGTGGCTTGCGGCATTGCCGTATGTGTATGTAGGAGCAACGTTTGCCTGTGCGCATGCGAATCTGGCGGAGCCGGAAACATTTGCATATCTTGAGACGCCTGCGGACGCGGAGGATTCGCTGGCGGTGCGGCCGGAGAAGATACTGTTTGTGGGGCATACGCACGAGAGGGCGATATTCGTGGCGGACGGCGAGGCACCGCCGCGCAAACTCCCGATGCAGGATTTCGTGCTGGAAGACGGATTGCGATATGTGGTGAACGTGGGGACGTGCGGCTATCCGCGAGGGCAGACACGCCTTTCGTACGTGATCTACGATGAAGGCGAAACCCGTGCGGCGGTGTATTTGCGCGAGATACCTTTCGAGCTGGGCGAATACACCGCGCGCATACGCAAATCGGGGATGCGCATGCACGAGGAGCGCGAGCGCAGGCTGCGCAAGGTGTATTCCGCAGCGGCGGTGATCGCCACGCTGACAGTGCTGGTTGGCGGGTTGGCGTATCATGCAGTGCACAAAACGCCGCCGCCCGTGGCCACGAAAGAGGCAAAAAGCGCACCTGATCAAGAAACGACGGCGGAGAGACCCGCGTTCCGCGAGGTATACAACGTGCCGGAGAATGCGTATTGCGTAGATTTCAAGATAGCAATCAAGCGCAATGCGGAGCCGGCGCACGTTGCGTTTTCATTTCTGGACGGGGGAGGGGCACTGTTGCACTCCACGAAGAGCATGGAGCGGTGGGTGAAGGAGTCGTGGACGCAAACGCGCCGCACGAGCAGCGGATTCAAAATCCCGCCGGGGGCACGCACGATGATTCTTGAAATCGCGCCGCGCCAATCGGGAATGGACGGCATAACAATATCTCCGCCGAAGTTCCCGGAGAGATGATGCGCGTCAGATGCGGTTGTCCCAATTCTTGAAGACGACTTCTTGGCCGTTGGACTTGATGACGGAATAGATTTCCTGCGGAGTGCGGCGGTCGGAGAGGGTGAATTGCGCCACGTCCGCAGCGTGTTCTTTTTCAAGGACGGCGTAGCCGCCGGGCGTTACGCGAGACCCGGCAGACATGTTGTCCGCAGCAACTTGCACGATATAGTCGCGGAAAGCCGGAGCTTCGCGAGTGGATACTGTCATGCAGCATTGGGGGAAAACTATGCGGAAGGCGAGCATCATCAAATCCACGTCGCGTTCGTCCACCTCGCACGGCGGCACGAATCCGCCGTCGACACGGCAGAAGCGGGGGAATGCGAATTGCACTTTGGCCTCGTAGCATTCTTTCATGAGATAGAATGCGTGCGCGCCAAGGCTTGCAGCCTCCGGCCGCCACGGCCCCAGCCCGAGGAGGAATGCGCATCCAAGCGTGCGGAAACCGGCCTTGCCGGCGCGCAGTTGCGTCCAGAGACGGAAATCGTAATTGGATTTGGGGCCTGCGGGGTGCATTTCCTTGTAGAGCACGGGGTCGTACGTTTCCTGGAAACAAGTCAGAGCCTCGTAGCCGGCGGAGAAAAGTTCGCGGTAGCCTTCTTCCGTTTGCGGAGCGACTTCCAGCGACAGGTTGGAGAACATCTTTTTGAGCATCGTGCCCACTTCGGCAAGGTGGGCGACGGAATTAATTTTGGGGTCTTCGCCGGCGACTATGAGGAGCGAGTCGATGCCGTGGGCGCGTATGGCATCGGCCTCGGAGCGGATTTCGTCCATAGTGAGATTGCGGCGGACGGTGCCGGTGTGCTGGCGGCGGAAGTCGCAGTATTTGCAGGAGTTCACGCAGGTGTTGCCGATGTACAAAGGCGCATACACGCTTACCGTCTTGCCGTAGTACTTGCGCCGAGCAAGCTGCGCTTTGGCACGCATTTGATCCATGAAGGGATATGCAGCGCCGCTCAACAGGTTGAGGAGATCGAACCAGTCGTGCCTGTCCTTGGCGAGGCTGGAGGAGACCATGCCCGGAGTTACGGAGCGGTAGTAGTCCATAACTTCGCTTTCGCCATATTTCAGAAGCGGGAACATCAGCAGTTCCCTTCCACGAGATCGGCCACGCGACTGGCGGCATCGGGGATGGCAAGCGATTTCATTTTCTCGCGCATAGCCTCGAGATGGTCGGGATGCGAGTATTGGAAGAGTATGTGATTGGCGAGGCTGCGCGGAGTGACGGTTTCCTGTATCGCTTCCATAGCCGCGCCGGCCTTTACAAACGCTTCGGCATTGAAATGTTGGTGGTTGCGCATGGCACTTGGCAGAGGGATGAAGAGCGCGGGTGCGGCGGACTGCGCCAACTCGAAGCAAGTGGACGCGCCGGCGCGGCAGATGGTGAAGTCCGCAGTGGCGAATGCGCGTGCCATTTCGTGCTCGAAAGCGTTTACACGCGATGCGATGCGGTGGCTGGCGTAGACGGCGCGCACGGCTTCTTCGTCCGCCGCGCCGGTTTGGTGGATTACATAGAGGTCGTCTCCCTTGCCCATGCGTTCGAGTTCGCGTTTCACTATGGGGAGGGCTTGCATGCAAAGTTCGTTGACGCGGTGTGCGCCTTGTGAACCGCCCGTGATAAACACCACGAACGCTTCGCGCGGAACATCGTTGAAGCGGGGGTCTTCGCCAATGTTTTCGCGTATTGGCAGGCCGGTGAGACGGGTTTTGCCTTCGGGAAAGAAGCGTTCCGTATCCGCAAAACTTATTGCCACGGCATTGGCATAGCGCGAAAGGAATTCCACCGCGCGACCGGGGATTGTATTGGCCTCGTGCAGGATGGTGCGCACGCCTTTTGCGCGTGCGGCCAATACTGGCGGAAGGCTTGCATACGAACCCATAGCCAGCAGCGCATCCGGTTTGAAGCGGCGCATTTCGCGGCGGCAGCGCATTATGGAATAAAGTATGCCAGGTGCATGGCGCAAAGCCAAGGGACGGGCGCGAGTGGAGAACACTGCGCCGTCCCAACCTTTCATCACACTGTTTTCAATCGCGCGGCCGGCAGTCCACACCGCCACTTCATGCCCGCGGTTGACGAGTTCCCTCGCCACCGCAAGCCCCGGGAAAGTATGCCCGCCCGTGCCGCCGCACGCTACTATAAAACGCTTCGCCATGAAAACCGCTTTACTTGAGCACGATCTGCCCGGCTTTTGCAAGCATCTTTGCTTCAACGGACTGTATCTCCGCAAAGCCCTGCGACGAATGCGGGTTGAGCCCATCGGATTCTTCCATTGACGAGTCGGCCTCGTTGTAGATGGTTGCGGCAAGGCCGGAGAGGCTCTCGAAGAAGATGTTGCCCTTGTAGAGACCGAGTTTGACGGTGGCGGTGGCCTTGTTGGCCCATACCTGTATGGCGGCGCGTGCGGCCTGCGTGGCGGGGTCGAACCAGCGGCCGTCGTAGATCTGGTCTGCAACGAGGCGCGAGAGCTGGCGGAAGAGGAGTGCGCTGCGGCGATCCATCACGCCGTCATAGCTGTAGTTGAGACCCCAGGAGAGGATTTCCATGCCGGGAGCCTCGTAGACGCCGCGGCTCTTGGTGCCGATGATGCGGTTTTCGAGCGCGTGCTTCATGCCGATGCCGTTCCTGCCGCCGATAAGGTTGGCCTTCTTCATGATTTCGAGCGGGGAGAGGCGCTCGCCGTTGATGGCGGTGCAGAGACCTTTCTCGAAAGTGAGGGAGACTTCTTCGATTTTGTCGGGAGCGTCCGACGGCCACACGCCCATAGTGGGCTTGACGATCCGCATTGAGGTTTCCATCGATTCGAGATCTTCGGCTTCGTGGCTCAAGCCGGCGAGGTTGCCATCGGTGGAGTATTTCTTTTTGGTGCCGACGAATGCGGTGATGCCGCGCGATGCGAGGAATTCCACCATTTGCGTGCGGCCGGGGAATTTGGCTAGGAGGTCTTCATCGCGCCAGGGGGCGTATACGCCGAAGGACGGATCGATGACGTTGACATAGCGCTCGAAACGCATTTGGTCGTTGCCGCGCCCGGTGGCACCGTGGACGAGGACTTCGCAGCCGGCTTTTTTCATCGCAGGGAGGAGGGCTTGCACGGTAACGGCGCGGGCGATACCGGTGGAGTTCCAGTAGCCGCCGTCGTAGGAGGCTTGGCATTTAATGGTTTCGAGGCAGATGTCGGCCATTGCTTCGGTAACGTCCACGATGGTGGTGTCTACGCCGGTGGGAGCCATGCGCTTTGCGATGTCGTTGATGTCGGTTTCGTCGGGCTGGCCGACATTGGCGGAAAAGGCCTTGACGTTGACGCCGGCATCTTTGAGGACGCAGCAGATGGTTTTCGAGTCGAGCCCGCCGGAGACACACACGCCGGCAGTTTTGCCGGCCAGATCCTTCAATTTCATTGCAATCACTCCTTGTATTGAAAATCAGTGCGGTATTCTATCACAAATCCCCGGCGATGGCAACACCTTTCCCCGTTGTTAGTTGGTAGTGTGCAGTTTGAAGTGTGCAGTTTGCAGTTTGAAAATGCAATCAACGCAGAGGCGCAGAGATGCAGAGGCGCAGAGATTCGAGAAGTGTGTACTGTGGGGGCGCGGGCGTCTCGCCCGCGGAGGGTTTGCGGAAAGTTGCGCTGGCGTGTCGGATGCTTTCCCCACAGTACACAGTGGGGTTGAC
>JAFVCR010000058.1 GCA_017479035.1 Kiritimatiellia bacterium
ATGCAGCTCGTCAAAGCCTCCCTTGCCGTTCTCCTTTCGGATATGGAAGATGATGATTACGATGACGACGACGAGGACGACGATGAATAAACTTCTCCCGTTCGCATTGCTCGTTTGCGCATTCCTCTGCGGCTGTGGCGACGGCACCACCGTGGATGCCGCCGCAGAATCGAAGCCTAAAGAAACCCCGGAGACATTGGCCGCAGCCGCACGCGATGCAATCGTGCGCGGCCACGGCCAAACGGCACTGGATGCGGCGGAAAAGGCTCTTGCTCTTTTGCCAGACAGTGCGGAATACACTCTTCTGCTTGGCGAGGCCGCTTACGCTGCGGGTGACGTGCAAAAAGCCCTCGATGCGTTTGAAAGCGTCATTGCCGAAAAATCCCTCCCGAAAACCCTTCTTTCGCAGGCCTATTCCAACAAGGCAGTGCTGGAACTCGAAACGGGCGAAATGCGCACCGCCGCCCTTCTTGACTTCGCACGCGCCGTGCGGCTTGACTACGACAACGCCCGCGCCTGGTATCACTTCGCAAGATGTTCTTATGCGGCGAACTTTCCGCAAGCCGCCGAAAAGCAATTCCTCTTGGCAAAGACATGCCCTGGGCTGGACAAAAACCATCTCGAAAGAATAAACGCAACCCTCCTGCCCGCCGTATCCGCTGCGGCCAAAGCCACCATCGTAGACATCCCGGAAGCGAAACGCCAAGCAGCAGACAACCACTACAAGGCCTACAAAAACGCCATGTCCATTGCCTCGCAGCGTGCACCAGTCGTGCGCGGCAAAACGTCCGCGCAGGCCAAAAGCGATGCCAGGGCACAGGCCAAGAAGTCCATAACGGCAGCATACAACGCCAATCCTTCAAACGGCTATATTGCGCACGACTACGCAAAGATGCTTGCAGCAAACAACGGCGGAAGCCAGGCGTTCGAGGCGTATAAACACGCCTGCGCCGCCAAGCAGTTGCCATCGGTATACATAGAGGCTGCCAAGTATGCGCTCAAGGTTCAGCCAAACGGCATGGAGGCGTGTTCGATTCTCGCAAGAGGTTTTGCCAGCACATACGGAATGAACCGTGAGTTGGTGGAACTCTATGCCCAGGCGTTGCGCGCAGCCGGGCGCACAGCCGAAGCGGCGCAATATGCCGCGTTCGCAAACGAAATGAAATGACAGGCACGCCCTGCGCCGCATCGCGGTGCAGGGCGATTGGTATCGCAGCATGGACGACCGGGATTTGATGCTTTGCGCCGCTGCGGGCGATGACGGAGCGTTTGGCATCTTGGTAGAAAAATACGCCAAATCGCTCTTGAACTTTTTTCTGCGCAAGAACGTTTCATACCATGACGGGCAGGACTTGGTGGAGCGCACGTTCCTGCGGCTGTGGAAGTACAGGGCGCGATACACTCCGCAAGCCAAGTTCACCACGTTCCTCTTCCTTGTGGCATCGCAGGTTGGTGTGGATTTCTTCCGCGAGACGGATCGGCGTGCAAGGCTTGCACGCGGCATCTCCAACGAGGCGGAAATCGCAGAAGCGTCGCCTGTGCGGACTATCGAACCCGGCATGGCCGGAGATGTCCGTGCGGCGGTTGCGCAACTCCCGCCGGCAATGCGCGATGTGGTGGAACTGGCGGTCTTCCAAGAACTTCAATATGCTGAAGTCGCGGAGATCCTTGGCATACCGGTCGGCACCGTCAAATCGCGGATGTTCAACGCATTGCGGAAATTGAAGGAGTTGCTGAAATGACGGAAGAAGAAGATTTGCTCGCGTTTGCGAGCGTGTTGCGCACGCGCATGCCGCAGGCCGAAGCACCTGCCAATCTCGCGCCGCGCATCATCGCTGCGGTTGCGCGGCACGAACGCCGCCGCCGGCTTGTCCGTGCCTTTGCATGGTCGCTTCCGTTGGCTGCCGTGCTTACCCTGGCCGTTGGTGTGCTTTGGCTCGATGATGCGCCTTCCGCCGCCAGTCCTGCCGGCGTGGCGGGCGAATACCGCAATGCTTTCGCGGTTTCATCTAAAAGTGCAGACGAATTGGCCGGCAACATCGAATATATTGTAAAATCACAGCGGGAAGACGGCTCTTGGATGCATCCGCGCTTGAGTGCGTGCAATGTAGCCGCGCTCGAACTAGCACACCGCAAGGGGCTCGCTTCCGCCGAGAGCCTCCGCGCCTACAAACGCGGTTTGCGCTGGATGCGCATAAACGGCATCCGCGAACTCACTCCCGCACAGTTCCAGGCCGATGCTCTACAGTCCCGCAACTGGGGCGCATGACCCCGATCGGCGGGAATCAGCGAAACGCACGGCTATTGCCGCTTATCCGTGGATTGCGCCCCTTAAACGCCGGTGAGAGGAAATTTCGCGTTTCGTCCATACCTGGCATGACAATGAAACCAAGTTCTAGTAACCCCTCTATCAACTCGTCGCTCTGAAGCGGTTTCGAGGCGGCATCTTCAATACGCTTTACTGCATCGGGGAATTTCTCACGGTATTCCGGCGAGAGCCATATTATGCACGGCAGCGTGTAAAGGCTTGGCTCGCTTACAAGGCGCATGCTTTGGGCCTGTTGCGATTCGCCGTGGTCGCTTATGTAAAACAGGCATGCAGGTCTTTTCCTTGCCCGGAGCAATTCTATCGTATTTGCCAGGAACGAATCCTGCCAAAGAGTTGCGTTGTCGTATCTATTGCATCTATCGCGCACATCTTGCGCAAGGCCGTCCAGGCATTCGGCATCAACCGAATCGTTGAATATCGCCATTGCATCCGGGCACACTCCAAAACACGGGAAATGCAACCCCATCATGTGCATGAACACCGCCATGTGGCCATCGCCGCCATTTTCCGTCAGCTCATACCGCAAGAGTGGCAGCATCCCATCGTCAATACCCCCCCCATTGGTAGTGATTGGGAGATCTGCTCACGGAAATATCGTCTTCTAGAGCCGTTGAACACCATGTACAGCACGCTGGATAATGCATCCGATGTGATATGGTTGGCAAAATGCAACGTGTTGTAGCCCGCGCGATCGTATGCGCCTGCGAGAGTCCACCCACCCGCCTTTGTATATCCAGTTCGCAGATCGGTCATCAAAATTGACAGCGCATCCCACGTCGTGTACGACACCCCCAACACATCCGTAAACACCACGAGTTCGCCCGCATCGCGCAACTTTTCCATCTGCGGGGTCGTCTTGCGTGGATAGCCATACAAACTCCAATTCCTGCGCGAGGACGACTCCCCCACCACAAACACGCAATCCGGCAATTCTTCAAACGGCACCGTGGTATCAAGACGTTCCGGCAGCCCGTTGTTTCCGCATGTTTCTGCAATGGTCTGCCCGTACGAATACTGCTTCAAACCGCCTATCAAGAACGTTACGTATGTTTCGTTGCCCTTGTATGTAAATACTGCCATAGCCGCGCACACGGGCAGAGCCACTAGCGTTCTGCGCGAGATCCCGGGATATTCCGCACGCCATATTGAGTGCACTATGGCACCTATCCACACGATAAACACTGCGCCTCCGGCCAACAGCAACGGGCTTGCGGCCGTATCGACGAAGCCCGCAAATATACGCGTATTCGTATGCCGCAGCATTGCCAACCATTCGCCAGGCAGATCCACGCCGAAACGCGCTTTGGCATAGAAGCAGGAACATTCCATCAAAGCAGCGGCAAGGAACGCCGGTGCCAGTATCCACTTGGCCTTTCTCCCGGCAAGCATTGTAACTGCGCACCAGAAAGCAGTCCAGCATACCGATGAAGAAACCGCCACTGAAAACGCATCGAAAAGATACTCCGCGCACGATGGTGATACGTCCGTCCGCCACCCGAACCTCCAGAATGCATCGAAAAGATTGAGTGCGCCGAATGCCGCCGCCACCACCAGAATACCGTTTCGCGCAATGTTTTCCCGTGCCTTTTTCATACGCCGTATTATACCATAAAAAGGCCGTGCTTTTCAAGCATAGTCGTGCGAAGGATCGAGACGCAGTTTGCAGTGTGCAGTTTGCAGTGTGCAGTTTTTGTCAACGCAAAGCCGCAGAGATGCAAAGACACGAGTGAATATGCGAGTGTGTACTGTGGGGGCGCGGGCGTCTCGCCCGCGGAGGATTTGCATAGGGTTACGCTAATGCAATCAACGCAGAGGCGCAGAGATGCAGAGCATGTACTGTGGGTACGCGGGCGTCTCGCCCGCGGTCAGTAGTTTGCAGTGTGCAGTTTGAAAATGCAATCAACGCAGAGGCGCAGAGACGCAGAGCATGTACTGTGGGGACGCGGGC
>JAFVCR010000059.1 GCA_017479035.1 Kiritimatiellia bacterium
ATCTTTGGGTAGCAGATAACCGCAGGTGCGGCAGAAGCCGTCATACGGGTTGCCTGTCGCTCCGCAACGCTTGCACTTGAAAAGCGCACCTCCCGTGGTGTTGTATGCGGCTACGGCATTCGCCACAATACTGTTCGCGGATGCCATACCCTTACGCCTCATACTCCGTAGGGTCGGGGACTTTGGCGAGGACGAACGCCTCTTTGCGCTCTACGCACGTCGCGCACTTGCCGCGATCCTCTCCGTTGCGCCATATGCTGTTGTATCGGCATTATCAGTGCGATTTAGCGATGGATTTTCAAAACAGGAAATTTGCACTTCCAGCGTTCCTTGCACAAGCGGCGAGCCCTCTTTTCGACGAAATTCATGATGCTTACGAGGACAAACACGCCCATTATTCCGATAGCCTGCTCTACCTCGAAAGCGACGTTGGCCTTGTCTTCGACAGCAACTGTTATGTGGTTTGTCACACCAAGGATTTCATCGCTTCGTATCGCCTCTGCTATGCACTGCCACTTCGCTCAACATTCCTGTTCAATCCTTTACCAGATGCCCGTTCTCGACCGTGCCACTTCAAATCCCGCAATCGTGACGGAAGTCCAGTATCAGCAAGCATTTTCGAATGCTATTTTGTTTCGTGCCTTTCACCTTGAATCCTCTGCAAATACCCCTTGCGTCAACTCCCGCCGCGTGCTATAATCAGACCAAAGGAGAACTATTGGATGTCAAATGCCTATGTGAAATGGACGCCAGAGAAAGTCCGTCTAATGGAAGAATCTCGTGGTTGTGTCAAGGGATTCGTCGCTGTCTTGGCGACGATCGCCGGAGATGAAGACGACTATTACGCCACCGCTGTTGCCGTCGAAAATACCGATCACAAGGAGGCTCTAGCCTGTTTGCGGAAGCAACTAGCAAGAGACATCCTTGTATACGCGCTTATGCCATCGTCCAATCCACAGATGCTGGCAGAAGAAGTAGCGCTCCCGTTTAAGAGTAGTTTAATCAGCGACATACTAAATCCGTTATTGATAGGCGAAACAGAATTCTACCCTGTTTCGGGAGACGAGATACTGGCATCTGTCCGTGAAAAAGCATGGCAACTTTTTGCCGAGCAGTTCCCCGTCTCTATCCACGACGAATGGGGAGAGTGCGTCAGAGCATGACGTTCTGCGCTTGCCGCTCGATACGTTCTATGGCTTCTTTGAGCGCATTGTGGCACTTTTCTAGGCATTCGGCAATGCAATCTTTCTCATCGGCAGACTTGCTGATAGCAGTCAACTTGCTTGCTGTTGCTTGCATTGCCGAGGCAGTTTCACATATTTTGCGTATCGTTGCCCGCAGTTCCATCTTGAAAGCGGATTTTGCAAGTTTGAAGTTCTGGTAGTTGGTGTATGCGGAATTGCCCGCTACTGCGGCAAGTGCGTTTTGAATGACAAGATTTGTGCTTTTCATGGGGATTTGCATTGCAAGCGGCGTGAGGTTTTGGTATAATCAATGCGATGAAAACGTTATTCAAGTTGCTGGTGTTTCTCGCAGTGGCGGGAGGAATCGGGTTCGGCGCATGGAAGTATATGCAGGGCACGGAGGTGAAGAAAAACACACCGCGCTATCGCACTGCAAAAATCTTGCGCAGCGACATCGTGCGCACGGTGGAGGCCACTGGAACGGTTCAACCTATAAAGAAGGTAGAAGTAGGCACGCAGGTGAACGGCAAAATCGTGCAACTGTTCGTGGATTACAATTCCGTAGTGACCAACGGACAGCTCGTGGCACTCATCGATCCGCAGGTATATCAGGCCACATACGACAGCGCACTTGCGCAGCTCCATCAGAACGAGGCGAATGTGGCGAAGTGCGAAGCCGTGCTGACGCTGGCGGAAAAAACGCTCGTGCGTAAGGAGAAACTCGTAAGCCGCGAGATGGCATCTGTGGCGGATTACGATGCGGCACTGGAAGCCCGCGACAGCGCAAAGGCATCGCTCGATGCCGCAAGGGCGCAGGTTGAGCAGAACCAGGCAAGCGTGCGGCAGGCCAAGGCAAATCTGGACTATTGCACGATCGTTTCGCCGGTGAACGGCGTAGTGATAGAGCGCAGTGTGGACGAAGGGCAGACGGTTGTAAGTTCGATGAATGCCGTGGCACTCGTAAACATTGCTACCGATTTGAAACGCATCCAGGTGGAAGCGACCGTGCCGGAGGCGGATGTAGGCAACATACGCGTGGGGCAGAGCGTGACGTTCACGGCGGATGCCTACCGCCGCACGTTCAAGGGTGAAGTGAAACAAATCCGCTTGGCAAGTGCAACCGAGAACAATGTGGTGACGTATCCGATAATCATCGAGGCGGACAATCCTGACGAGATGCTGTATCCCGGCATGACAGCAACGATTTCAGTGGAGACGGCTCGTGCAGACAATGCACTTGCCGTGACAAGCGCGGCGTTTCGTTTCCGTCCCAAAGAGGAGGATATGGCGGATGGAGCGGAACTTGCCGCGCCGCGCCGCATACGTCGCTTGTGGTTTGCGGACGATGCCGGCAAACTTTTCCCCGTAGAGATCGAAACCGGTGTGGCGGATGCATCGTTCACGCAGGTTGTGGCACCGGACGATATTGAAGGTAGAGACGTGGTTATCGGATACGAGACTACATCCGCAAAGGCAATCGCTTCCGGCGATACTAAAAATCCGTTCATGCCCAAACCTCCGCAGCGCGGCAAAAACAAGGGCACTGCGCCGGAACCGAAAAAATAGACGGATGGAGACGGCCGTGCGATCGAGTATGACGATGGCACGGCGTGTGCTGTTGCCATAGGTATGGACTACAGCAAAAAATGGCAGGCGATGCGCGAGCGCAAGGCTTTCTTGGCGTTGGCGGACGGGATGGTTTTCCACGGGACGGCGTTTGGTGCGCGCAAGGATGCAGTCGGCGAAGTGGTATTCAATACCGGCATGTGTGGTTATCAAGAGATCATTACTGATCCAAGTTACGCCGGGCAATTCGTGACGCTGACTGCGCCGGAAATTGGAAATTACGGCACGAACGCGGACGACATGGAATCGCGCGGTTTGTATTTGAACGGCCTTGTGGTGAGGCACGTCAACGATGCGAGCAATTATCGCAGCACTGGCGATCTGGCTGGATACATGCTTGCGCACGGAAAGCCGGGAATCGCTGAAATCGATACGCGTGCGCTGACACTGCACCTGCGCGAGTGCGGTTCGCAGAAGGCGTATTTGCATGTAGAGGACACGCCGCTCGACGAAGCGAATGCGATTGCACTTGCGAACGAATGGGAAGGACTTGACGGGAAGGATTATGCAAGCCGCGTCAGCGTGCCGGAGCCTTACATATTCTGTCCAACCGGGGCGAAAAAGATTACAGTTTATGACTTTGGCGTGAAGAGCAGCATATTGCGACGGCTTGCTGCGCAGGGATTGGCAGTGGAGGTTGTCCCGGCAAAAACATCTTGGCGCGATGTCCTTGCGCGGAAGCCGGACGGCGTGTTTCTCTCGAACGGGCCTGCAGACCCCGCAACGGCAGGGTATGCCATAGACAATATAGCGCATCTGCTGGGCAAAGTGCCGATAATGGGAATCTGCCTAGGGCATCAATTGCTTGCACTCGCTTGCGGCGCTAGGACAAAGCGTTTGCGGTTTGGGCATCACGGTTGCAATCATCCAGTGAAAAATCTTGCTTCGGGCAAGGTGGAGATAACGAGCCAAAACCATAATTTTGTGGTGGACGAGGCTGCATTGCCGCCGGAGCTTGCCGTTACACACCGCAACCTCAACGATGGCACAATCGAAGGATTGAAGCATAAAACCCTTGCGGCGTTTTCAGTGCAACATCATCCCGAAGCCGCACCCGGTCCGCACGATGCCGATTGCATCTTTGCGGAATTCGCTGCATTGCTGTGAATGCGTCATGCAGCACCGGAGGGTCTGTATTGATGGATTTCAAGAAGCACGGCAAGCTTCTTTGGTGCATAAGGAAGAGTCTTGAGTGCTTTCTTTATTTTCGGGAGTTGGCGGCGAAGTGTAAATGCGGTAGTGGCGGAAATGACATAAACATACAGTTTGTCTCCTTCCATTCTTCCGGGCCGGGCGAGAAGGGTGGGGAACAAATCCATCCACTGCCTTTGCACCTCGTCCCAAAAAGGGTTTTCCACTTCAAGCCGCGCAATCAAGCCATCCGCCGCCTTGCCGAAAAATATTTCTGCTGAAGGGATTTCCCTGCGCAACGCCACGACATCCGCATCTACCGGCAATCCATTTATGCAAATGCCGCCTAAAGCCTCTTCTCGTCTACGATGGGCTGCGGCGGCGGCGCGACGTTTGGCATCGTCGGAAGTCATATGCGTTCCTGGACGAATGCGATGAACTCTCTGGCGGCTGCTTCGTCCGGCGCATGTACCATATAGAAACGATTGCCCATCTGCGGCCATGACATTGGCGGATTTTCGCCAGTCTGCGCCATCGATGCGCCATAGCGTTGCATGATTTCATCGTGCGAATGGCGATATGCGTATTTGTCGCGCCGCCCGGCATAAACGCAGAAATGATCCTGACCGCTTGCGGGTAGGCTGCGCCCGTCCATAGCTACCATGTCGGCCCAGATGCGGTATACATCGGTCGCATGCGCGTAATTCATCATGTCGGGAGTATCGCCGCCGGCGGGGCGCATATTCACCTCCAGCGCAACATAGTCGCCAACGTTGCCCAAGCCGTTGCGCGGTTTTTTGAGGCGGAAAAACTCGAGATGTATGAAGCGCCGCGCCGCGCCAAACGTCCTTGCGGCAGTACGCCCGAGGCGACGCAGTTTCTCCGGCACGCCGGCTGCAACATAATACGCAAGGTCGAGTTCTTTGGTAACAATGTCGGCAATGGACGGCGGCCATTCGGTCATGGATTCAAAGAGCGGATGCGCGTGGGAATCTGTAATGGCATCGTAGGAGACAATGTCGCCATCGATGAATTCTTCGGTGACGTACGGGACGGGAGGTTTGGTGGAGAAGAAATAGTCGAATTCGCTGTCGTTGTTCAAACGCCAAGTGTTGCATGCGCCCACGCCGTTGTCGGGCTTGACTATCACGGGATAGCCGACCTCGTGGATGAATGCCAATGTTTCATCGTACGAGGTTACTTTTGCGAGGCGTGGCGCGGGTATGTTCGCCGCTTTGAAAAACGCTTTCATCGCGCTCTTGTTTTTGAACTTCTCCACGTCTTCTGCATGGATGCCGGTTGGGACGTTGAAATCGCTGCGCAATCGCGCATCCTGGCCGAGCCAGTATTCGTTGTTGGACTCCACCCAATCTATCTTGCCGTACTTGAACGCGAAGAACGCGGCGGCACGGTAGACTTCGTCGTAGTTCTCCGGATTCCGAACCCTGTAATACTCCGTAAGCGACTGCTTAAGCCCTTCTGACAGCGACTCGTACGGTGCATCTCCTATGCCGAGGACGTTCACGCCGCGCTCTTTCAACTGGCGGCAGAACTTCTCGTTCGTGCGTGGAAAATGTGGCGAGAAATAAATGAAATTCATGATAAGACCTCTTTGCAGCAATCCGTCTTTGGCTTTGACCACCGGCGCGGGGAACGCAATTACCTGTCGCCGAGAAGGAAGGGGAGGAAGTAGCGATATTGTTTCTCCCACCAGTCCCAGTCGTGGTTGACATCCGGCCCCCAGAAATCGCACCAAGCCTTGATGCCTGTGGCGGCGAATTCGTCGCGCAGGATTCCAAGCGTGCGTATGCCTTCGTCTTCCCATGCGCCGGTGCCCGTGCAGAAAATCAATTTGCGTTCGTTGTAGAGTTGGACGTATGGATGGTCTTTTGCAAGGTTCGCCATGAAGTGCACTGGCGAGTTGAGATACAGCGTCTCGTCCATGTATCCACCCCAGAAATCCTGCGCATCGTACACTCCGGAAAGCGCAAGGCAGCCCTGGAAGAGATCCGGCCGGCGCAGAGCAAATATCGCAGCGTGCGTAGCCCCCAGCGAACATCCGCTTACGAACGGCCTCCATGCGCTCGCGTTTGTGTTGTGCACGAAGGGGATTATTTCATCAGTGACGTATTTATAGTATGCCTCCTGCTGCAACGCCCTTGCGCACGGATCGCCATCCGCCGCACTCCACGACTCCGTATCCACGGTATCAACCGCAAACAGTTGAATTCTGCCGCCATCGATATAGTCCGAGAGCAAACGCACTATGCCGAAATCCTCATATTGGTTGGCCATGCCATTCTGCGTGGGGATCATCAACACCGGCGCACCGCCGGATCCGTAAACATTCACGCGCATATCCTTGCCCAGCGCACCGCTTCTCCAACTCGTCGAAAACCTGTTCATCTCAATCTTTTCTCCGTCAAAATCTGAAACTCGTTGACGATGAAAGTATAACATCAAACACCTCGTAAATCAATCAAAAAAACAACATGTCGCAATAATCGTGGCCAATCTAAATATCTGGCGTTTCCGCACGGAATATGCTAGAATGAAACCATGCTTGATTTGGCGGTGATAATTTTGACGAAGAACGAGGAACTGCACATTGCGCGGTGCCTCGAGAGGCTGATGCCGCTCGAACCCAAGGAAATCTTCGTCGTCGATTCCGTTTCCACCGACCGCACACTCTCCATCATCGAGGATTTCCGCCGCAAAAACCGCAACGGATGGTTTTATTCCAAGGCGAAAGCCGTCGTGGACGGATGGCTTGCGGGAATGGACGAAGAGCGTTTCGCGTCCGCGCTGGACGCCTTGCTTGAGGAGAAACTCGCAAACGGCGAATACAGGTGCAAGAATCCCTGCGAGAAATCCGCAATGCGAGAGGGTGCATTGCGCTTCTATCGCGAATTTTCGGCGAAAATCATTCCCCTTTCGGACGGGAGATGCGTATATTTCACGCCAGACTGCCGCGCAAAAGCCCGCAATGCCGACAACGCCCGCTCCTGGGCGGAATACGCAATCCACGCCGTGACGAATGGCGGGCAGAGGCTTGCGGGGAAAACGTACAATGAACGTTGGTTCAACAAACGTAAGGCGGACGAATTCGGATTGCTGCCGTCCGTATTGAAACAAGAGCACTGCGCAGTGCGTTTGGTGGGCCACAACCCGGCATTGGATTCGGTTGCATTTTTCGGAGAGGATGCAGAAAAGTCGCATTTCTCCATCGTGACCCGCCTTGATGCATTCGGGAACGCACTTGCCAACCTGACGGAGGTGACATTTGTCGCATCCGGCAAAAGACAAAAAAAATCGCCTCGGCTTATGCCGCTCGCCGAGGCAGTTGGAACGGTGGTTCATCACCAAATTGCGGCAGGCTCCAATCCGCCAACCGCAGACATTATACCACAAACCGCCTCCGCTTGCAAGGGCGAGACGACAAAAATAGAGGTTGTGGAACATCCCTGGCCGGGACTGTACGCAAAGCAGTTCAACTGGGCGCTTGAAAACGCGCCCATAACCGCCAAATGGGTCCTGCGGCTCGATGCCGACGAATACCTTTACCCCGATGCCATAGAAGAGGTCAAAAGTCTTTTACCGAAGGTTGGAGGAGACGGCAACCTGCCACAGCAGGTAACCTCTCTCTCTCTCTCTCTCGCGCGCGTTTTCTGCGGCAGAAGGATACGTTTCGGCGGCACGGCGCACATCCCGATGATACGTTTTTTCAAATACGGCATCGGCCGCTGCCAGGATCGCGCGATGGACGAGCACATCATCCTTGATTCTGGCGAAGATCTGCGCTTGAAAGGCGAATTTGCCGACGACAACCTCAACAATATGGACTGGTGGCGCGAAAAACACCGCGGCTACGCCAAACGCGAGGCAGTGGACGCACTCGCCGGGGAGAAATTCAAGAAATCCAAGACCCTCTATTACAGATTCCCGCCATATCTGCGCGCATTTTTGTATTTTTCGGTCAGATATTTCCTTTTATTGGGTTTTCTCGACGGATATGCGGGCTGGATGTGGCATTTCTGGCAGGGATTGTGGTATCGCTGCCTCGTGGATCGCGAAATAGGCAAACTCAAACGCAAAAAATAATGGGCATGGAAACCGCCATGCCCAAGACTTCGAGAAGAAGGATAATCGAAGTCCTCGCTATCCGCGAGAAAGTAAGTCTATTCTAACATAATGCTTGCGCGTTGTCAACCCCGAAATCCGAAAGTTATATAACAGCGGGAAAATCGTAAAAATCCGCCTGGTTTTGCAATTTTGGCCGCCAAGATATGAAAAAAGCCCCCGGAAGAGCGAAAACTGCGAGAGCGGGCTGAAAAGTTTTTTGAAAAAGGCGGGCAATTTTTCCGGAATCCTGCAATAGTAGAGAACAGCGCGGCGGTCTGCCGCCGGAGAATCTGCATGCAGAGATGTGCGTAGGAGCGTGCCGTCAGTCGATAAACGTTATGCTGCGGATGAACTTGTCGCTTTCGGGCATTTTGGCGACGAATGCGTAGCGTTTGCCATGCAGCTCCACCGTGCGCGGAAGATCCGTCCTGCCGACGGGCGGGTTTTTGCGCGAGGCGAGTTGGCGTAAAATGCGGTTGAAAAACCCTTTCGGGAAATCGTATTCTACCTTGACATGCTGCGGCGCCGGATCGGCATCGGCAAGGGGAAGAAGTATCGTATTCGAGGACGGCAGCGTGTACGCCTCGATGGCGAGCGGCAGACGATTCTGGGGCGTGCAGAATTCCCCGGAGCGGATTGCCGCGAGGTCGCGGCCCGAAAGCGCACAGGGGGCGGCGGTGCGACCGTGGAACAATGCAAAATAGCGCCCGTGCACGCCGTCTTCCCATGTATAGACGCACTGGTGGAAGAATCGCGCAAAGATGCCGCAATCAACGCGGTCGTGGCGGCAAAGGCCGTCCGGCGATTCCAGGAAGGACTTTTCAAATGCCTCGAATTCGCATTTGATGCGGCACCCAAGCACACAGCATACGCCCAGCGTGGCGACGAGAGTCAGCGCAAGTGCGGACGCTACGCGCACGGAAGGCCTCGCTTCGCGCACCACAAGCACCACCGCAAACATGTTGGCCGCATAGAGCGAGCGTTCCCCCGTGAAGCCGATGATGGCTATCATGGCGATGCTCGCGCCGATTGCAAAGAACTCGAAAAGATTGCGCCGGACGAAGCCGCGTTTGTCGCCGGAAAACAGGAACACCGCCAGCAGCAGCCATACGGCTTTCACCGCCGCCGCTATCTTTACGAGCGACATCGCAAACGCATCTGCGGATGAAACCGCCATCGATCCGGCTCTGCCGCCGGCAATCCGAACCAGCAGAAACACGCCGGCTGCGTAGCACAGCAGCACTGCGAGCTTCTTTGCATCCGTCTGCCGGAAAAACACGATGCGATACGCCGCCATCGCACAAAGAACAGGCAGCGAGAACGCTTCCTGCAGCCATCCGGCGAATACGGCAAGCGCCGCATATACGGCAACAAGCGGCCAGGGATCGTCCGTGTTTTCCATCCTTTTGA